>CAZOGQ010000019.1:0-7127 GCA_964579545.1 Candidatus Woesearchaeota archaeon
AAAATCAACTGCTGTTTTAATCTTTGCAAAATCAATAAGAACAGCATTTTTAAGGTCAAATATTTTGTTAGGCACGACACTATATAATCCTTTATTCTGGACTTGGAAACTTTTTTTCTACACTTTCTTGAATAATTGTAGGATCAGCAACCTCGTTTTTCCAAACTTCTTCTGTAATATTTGCATATTCAACATTATATTTCTCTAACAGTTGTTTTAAGCCAGTAAATTCAAGAAACCATTTATCATTTTTTCTTAAAAATTGTTTTTTTTCATCAATATTTTTTTCATTAACAATCATCTTACCAGTTTCTAAAAGAACTTTGTTCCTCCAGGCAGTATGGCTCTCCACAATTATTTTTCTGCCTTCAAGACAATCAAATAGCCCTTGTAAAGGTCTTAACTAAGTATACTGCCCTTTACTTGATTCAACCCAATTAAGCTTAATAATAAAATTACCTCCTTGTGTATTTAAATTTCCAATTAATTCTTTAAACTGCTCAAAACTCCTGATTTTATCAAAAAATACACCATTAACTTGCATTATATAAGTAAGAAACAAGATAATCTAAGCCTTTTGTCTTCTAAACTTCAAATGTAATAACTAACGAGTCTATTTGTAATTCTGGCTTTAGCCTATTTCTTTTGCCTGTTTTATCTGGCATAAGCTTAATAAATCCAAAACTTTGTAAGAGTTTAACATCTTTTCTAACAGCTTTAAAATCCCTTTTTAAGAGTTTTGCTAGTGCATATAGTGACTCTGGTTTTTTTGTCTTAATTGTATGTAGAATTTTTGCTTTTTCATTGTTTAAAAGCTGTCTAAAGCCAGAAATTCCTGAAAAATCAAACTCTCCTTTAGAGCCTTTTATATGCTTAAGTATAATATTAAATGCTCCACCCTTTGTTCTAATAGTTATTGTTCTTGTCTTGATTCTCGCCTTTGTTTTTTTAGCCATTTTCTTGTTTATTCATATTTGCTTGTTATTTTTCTTTATTCTTCTTATTTTATCGACGGTTATTATACTGCTATAAAGTATACATTATTGTATAGGGTATTTTTTAAAGCATATAAATATAATATATACTTTCTATTTATTGGTTTTTTTGTATAATATATGTTATTTTATATCCAGTATTAGTTTTTAGACGTATAAAAGCTTTTCGTAAAATGCGTAACTATAATAAAGTAACAGCGAAAGGTTTATAAAGTAAAAGCTAAAGAAAGCTGGTTTTTTGGGGGGTATCATGGTTTTTAGGGCGAAACCTTTTTAAAGCAATATTATATGAGATATTACTAATATAAACATTAGTTTATACTAGGAGACAACAACTGTCGAACAGATGGCGATTCAATGTTAATGTCATTATGTTTGGCATGTGACCGAGCCTCAAAAGAAAAAAGAGGTATCTTGTAAAAGATGGTCAATCTTATATTATTGAAAGGAGGTTAATAGAAATGAAATTAAATTTAAGAAGAATTGCAACGGTTTTAGCTAGCGCAGCAATGATTGGTTCTACTCTAGGAATTGCAGCAGCAGCAACCTACCCTGCACCTTTTGTTGCAGGCGGAGAAGGACATGTAGGTGTTATTCTTGGTGCAGATGGAATTGATTATACAGCAGGAACTAATCTGCAAGTTGACTTAGGAGATGAACTTGTAGCACAAACTGCACAAAGCGGAACTACAACAACAGGAACATGGACATGCACATTAGGAGATTGTGCGCCATTAAAAAGAACTTCTGATTTGTTTAATTTAGGAGAAAGTATGAGTGATTTTTATACTTACCTGGATGATGATGAATTAGCTATTGTGCTTGCTGATGGTGAATATTACAACTACGGTAATGAAAAATTTGAATATACACAAAAAATAACTCTTGGAAGCGGACTTACGCTTGAACATTTCCAAAATGATGACTTAAAAGATGAGCCAATTATTGGATTTGATTTAGCAGATGGAACACACATTCTTAACTACACACTGGATTTTACGCCAGATAATGCAGTCGGTGGAACTAGCTGGCAAGACCTTGAGCAGACAGAAATAACAATTCTTGGGAAACCATATTTTATTATAGAAGCAAGCAACTCAACAGGCAATGAAGAAATTGTATTGCTTGATTCAGCTAATACTGTTACAATAACAGAAGGGGAAACAGCTACATTAGAAGTTGGTGGTAAATCATATGAAATTGAGCTTGAATACATTAACAGCGATGAGGAGGTTAAGTTTAAAGTGAATGGATTAAGTACAGGATTAATTACTTCAAGCAATCCATATGAAATATCTCCTGATGTTTTTGTTGCTCTAAAAACTGCTTTATACAGACAAAAAACAGGAACTTTAAGCAGCGCAGAAGTAAGCATTGGTGAAGGAAAAATTGTCTTAAAAAATGATGAGGAAGTTGAGATAAATGAACGAGATGTTGATGGTTTAACTGCCTATATAGTACCAAATTCCGGAGAACTAGATAAAATTATTTTAATGTGGGAGCTTGATGATGATACATGGATTACAGCTGATGAATCAATTACATTGCCTGGATTTGAGACAACTCAAATCAGCATGGGTGGCTTTGATGCTGCTGAAAAAGAAACTATAAAAGTAGAAAACAGCAATGATGCTATGAAAATAACTGTTCCTATAACAGACGGAGAAGAAACATTTGACTTTCTCTATCTTAATGCATCTGCAACAGGATTTGCTGGTGTTGGCACAGAAAGCGGAAAAGAGCTTTTAACATCTAGTGGAAACACAATAAACATAACAGACGGAAGCAAACAGAAATTTGTTGCATCATGGACAGATGGTACTGATGTAGAGTCATACATCTTAAAAATAGATAGTATAGATGATAATGATGCTGACAAAAATACAACAGCAATTGAGAGTGTAATCACAGGTTCTAATAAAGGAGCTGTAATGGATATTAGTGATAATGATGATATTGGTAGAATTAGATTTACCCTTGATGCTGCTAATGAGAAAGCTGACACTGCTTCATTCACAGTAAGTGCTGTAAGCACAGGCGATGTGTATCTTGACAGAATTTTTAGTGAGGAAGGATTAAAAATCCAGTTGCCATATGATGTAACAATTGGGGCGCTCAGTGATGGGATGTTACATAACGAAACTACTGCAGACCCTACAACATTTGTAATGAACTTCACAGAAGAAGATGAGGATAACGACATTAATGAAGGAAACTCACTCACAGTTACAGTAGGTATTGATTCAGATGAAAATGAGCCAGAAGTATCTTCTGTAAGTCTTAATGAGTATGAAACAGGAGATAATACAGATGTTTTTGAAGGATATGTTGCGTCTACTCTAGCCACCAAGACAGTTAGAGATACTAATCCAGAGCTAAGTGATGTTACTATCACTTACAATGGTGAGGAAGCATATGCTGAGGTTTTTGTACAACAAGCCGGCACTGTGCTTGAAAAGGGATACGGCGGAGGAGATGGAAGCGCAGCTTCTCTTGGAAATGTAATTGTTGATGATACAGACTATAGTAAATTTAAAAGCGAGAACTTAGTGATTATTGGAGGCAGTTGTGTTAACAAAGTAGCTGCAGCATTGCTTGGAGTTGAATATAAAACATGTGGAGATACATGGGCAACTACAACAGGTGTTGGAGCAGGTCAATTCCTTATAAAAGTGTTTGAAAACCCAGATGCTTCTGATAAAATAGCAATGCTTGTTGCAGGTTGGGAACTAACAGATACACAGACAGCAGTAAACTATCTAATGGATAGAGACAAAGCAGTACCTACAGATGTAGGCACTGAATTGAAACTACAGACTTCAACTCTTCAAGAAATCGGTCCAACAACAGCTGTTTAAGAGCAAAAACTAAAACTAAATTTTTTTTCTTTTTTTCTTTTTTTTAACTTTTCTTAGAATCATCAAAATAGGTTGTTAAGATAAATCATATTACTTAGAAATCTATTGATATATATTATTGTTTATTTAAGATTATTAATAATTTTGGAATTTATTGATAAACAACTTTAGTAATAAGATAAGGGCTCATGACTTTTGTTTGTTTAATATAAAATATCAATCCCTTTCTTAATTTTTAATATTTCGTTTCAGAAATCTAAGTAAATACAAATTATAACATATTAATTCTAATAAATATTCTTCTATTAATCTGATTTAATTAGAGGATAGATATCCTTATGTTTTATTATTAATTGAAAACAAAGTTATAATAACAAAACATAAATATTACACTATCAAAAAGATTATAAAAGCATCTTTGCGTATAATAATTAATAAAACTTAAATAAAATGAGGAAAATACAGACAAAAGAAGAGCAGGAAAAAAAGGGGAGAAGAAATAAGATACTTACCGGAATAATCTTAGTTGCAATAATGGTTTTTGGCACAGTAGGATATGCATTTTTTGGAAGAGGTATAGGTTTAGAAGGAAAAACTGAAAAAGTTGTTTACAATAGCCAGGAATTTAAATTACTTGAATCTGGTCTCTGGCAAGCTGAAATTCAAGGCCATACATTTTTTTTCAATTATTTGCCAAATGAAACAGAAGAAATAGCAGTCCCTCTTATTCTAAGTATGGGAAATTATGTTGGCAGACCTCTTTATTTTAATTCTGAAAACCCTGCAGCAACAATAGAAATAAAACAAAATCTTGCGAGCTTAGCTTCTAAAATGCCGCAAGAAGCATGTGTAAAAAACTTAAATGAAGAGTGTACTGAAGACTGGCCAATTAAAAACTGCTCTGATAATATAATAATCATAAGAGAAAAACAAATTAATGAAATTTCACAAGAAGACAATTGTATTTTTATACAAGGTAATTACTCAGACCTTGTAAAAATTAGCGATGCATTTTTATATAAAATACTTGGAATCAGGAGTTTTTAAAATGAAAATGGCTAAAAAACAAAAAAACAATAAAAACAAAGAAAAAGAGAATAAAAAAATAAATAAAGAGAGACAAAAAAAAGAAACAAAAAATTTAGAATCTACATTAGAAGATAAATACACCAAACAAATAAAGTATGTTGTTATTGTAATGTTCTGTTTATTATCTGCTTTTTTTGTAAGTATTTGGCTTATTAATGAGAGTAAAACATTTAGATATGCTGGCCTTGACTTTAAGAAAATAAAATTTGGCGAACTGCCATTATTTCATGCTAAAATCCCTATAACCTCAATAACAGGAGATTTAGTTGCAGAGTATAATCTATACTTAAGAGAAGATCCAAGAAAACTAGATATACCAATACAGGGAAAAATAAGATTAAAGAAAACAATTATACAAGCTGTAAATAAAAGCATTAAGTGTCCTCTTGAGGGGGTTGCAGGAGTTAATTTTGGACAGTTTTTAAGAGCAGCTGGAATAAAAAAAATAGATGGGACAACTAATCTAACAAAATCTCAAGAAGAGAATATTCCTTTTGTAAGTTGTGAACAAGAACGTGAAGAAAGTATTTTAATAATAACTGAGGGAGAGGAAACAAAAATCACACAAGAAGCAAAAAATTGTTATGTTATTGAATTTGCAGACTGCGAATTGCTGCAGGCAATTGAAAGATTTATGGTTGGTATAATTGCTAATTCAAAAGGTTATGAGGTTTGAATCAAAAATTTAATTGTTAAAAAGAGAAAAATGGATCAACTTATACTTGCACTAATACTCAGTGTATTACCAGTTTCAGAACTTCGCGGGGGTTTACCTCTTGCAGTTAATTATGCTCTGAAAAATAATCTGCCCATTTTACCAATTTTCTTGCTTATACTTATTCTTAATATCTTAGTTATTTTCTTTATTTTCTTTTTTCTTGATTATTTAAATGCTAGACTTCTAAAAATCAAGGCTTACAGAAAATTTTTTGAATATTATTTAAAAAGAACAAGGAAAAAAACAAAGAAACTCGACGAGAAAATGTCTGTTATGGGTTTTATTGCTCTCTCATTATTTGTAGCTATTCCTTTTCCAACAACAGGAGCTTGGACAGGAACTTTTATAGCATGGGTTCTTGGGTTGGATAGAAAAAAAAGTATTTTAGCAATAGCTTTTGGTGTCTTAATTGCAGGCTTGCTCGTTTTATTTGCAACTCTTGGTTTTATTAAGTTTTTTTGAATTTACTAGTTTTAGCTTGGGTAACAGCTAATTTGTCTGGGCTTGTAAGATTTTATTTCGCAGACACCAATGACAGCAGGGTGTGAATACCGCACTTCAACTTTCTTACCTAAAAAATTAGCTAAATTTTGTCCAGCTTCTGGCGCGAAGTGTTTATAAAGACAAGTATAATCTTCAATTTGAAATTCCTGTAAACCAAATAATTTAAGCAAGTCAGATATTTTCATTCCCTCATCGGTTTCATCTGGTAATCCCTCTTCTCTTGAGGATAAATAAACAATAGTCTCAGGAAACACACAACCACAAATCACAGGTAAAATTACCCTTTTAGTTCCTCTAAGTATTCCTGCTAAATTTTTTCCCATCTTTAATATTGAAAAATAAGTCAGCTTATAAGTTTTATTGTAGTCTATCATGTATCTTCTTCTTTATTTTGATTTTTTTCTCAGCAAGCCTACTTAACTTCAATATCTCTTTAAAATCAGAATAAATCGGCACGGCTTTTATTTTAAAGGCCTTAACAGTTAAAAACCAAATCCCTACAACAAAAATAGTTGACAGAGCATACCAAAATAATTTGTGTGTAAAGTCAAAAAAATTAAATTCATGGAGAAATAAAATTGAAAGAATAAAAATTCTTAAAATATTTAAAACAAGAAGAATAAAAAAAGAAAATGCAAGAGAACAGAGTCTTTTTTTAATCTGCATAGGAGTTGTTAAATTTAAAATCAATAAAAGATAATATGCAGAGCCGGCAATACATGCATTAATTAATTCTACACCAACACTATCTATAATCAACAAATTTCCAATAAGCAAAGCAGAATGAAATAACTTAAACAAAAATAAAAGAGGGTATGTTGTGAGATAAAAGAAAACAGCATAAAAAAGCCATAAATTTCCAAAAGCTAACAAAATTAAAATAATATATCTAATAAAAATGCTGTGTATTTTAGTTTTTTTAGTTTTTTTAGTTTTATTAACCTCTTTTTTCTTTTTTTTCAT
>CAZOGQ010000019.1:7227-12001 GCA_964579545.1 Candidatus Woesearchaeota archaeon
TTTTAGTTTTTTTAGTTTTTTTAGTTTTATTAACCTCTTTTTTCTTTTTTTTCATTAGTAAGAAAGGAAAAAAGAATTTATAAGTGTTTCTTATACTTCCATATATTTCTTTAGAAATATTTATAAATATAAATTTCGTCTTAAAAATATGGTAAAAAAGAAAGTAACACTTAGCCTTGACACAGGAACATATGATGAATTTCGCAAATTCTGTGAAGAAAATGCAATTATGCTCTCAAAAAAAATAGAGCTCTGGATTAAGGATTTTTTAAGAAATAAAAAAAGAGGTAGAAAATGAAAAGTAAATTAAATATTAATAACTTAAATAAACGTCCTTCAAGACTTAATAAAAAATATGGAATTGATAATTCTAAAAACAATGATACTCATATTAATATTTATCCCCACTTTAAAATCTTTTTTATATTATTAATCTTTGTTTTATTTTCTCTATTATTTACACTCTCATTGGTTCCAACAATTTCTGCTCAATCCTGTATTCCTTCTGGTTCTGAAATTCCAGATAATTCTGTTGATGAAGATTGTGATGGTTTTCTATCCACAACTCTTGGCTATAGAATAAGAGCAGAACATCCGCGCGTTCTTTTAACTCCAGAAATGCTGCAAGAAACAATAAACAGAATGTATGGGCCGAACGCTAGGGAACCTTATAGCAGGTGGTTTAATATTATAAAGGACAAGGAAGATACAAGCCAGTCTGTTGATCTTGCAAACCTGGCATTAATATACAAAGCAACAGGAGACACAACATACAGAGATAGATTTATATCAAGAATACCAAGCAGCGGCACACCTAGCTTAACAGAACTTTTTGGCATAGATATAATGTTTGATGAACTTAGTGATGATACTAAAAGAACAGTCATGAAGCGCATTTCAGACACAGACAACTATTGGTGGAGGAATACTAATTGGGGATATCATAGCGCTTATTTTATAATTCCTGCGCTGACTTATTCTGGCATTTTTGCATTTACAGATGTTGAGCTTAATAAAGATCCTGCGATATACAAATTCAATACATCAGATTATCTTAAAATTGCTGAAAAAGAGCTTTCTCCAACAGGATATTTTTATAAAATAGAAAATAGAGTAGGCGGGGACACAGAATATAATGATGCACTTGCAGGAGATTATGGTGGGATATATGATAATTTTGCATATGATGCAGCTGAAGAAGCATACAGCATATATGTTCTTCTTGTATATTATATGCTGACAGGCGAGCCAAGGTATCAGGATTTTTTACATGATAAATATAAAGCAAGACTTTATCAAAACATGCAATACCCTCATATTTATTCTATATGCGAGACAAACCAGTGGTGTTGCAGAGCAGGTTCAGAAAGACATAAAGTTGCTACAATATGGAATACTCAATCAGATTGGGTAAAAGAGCCTTCAAATTCCCTTTTATTAGCTTATCTTTACCAAGATCCTAAAATGAATCATTATGTACATAATGGTACATGGAGAGAGTTATGTGGATATGATTATGATACAATGTATCTTAACTTAATTTTTTATAATGATTCTCTAGCACAAAGTCCGCCATCTGATAATCCAACTGCAATGTATTTTAATGGGCCAGGTTTAGTTGGCATGAGACAAGACTGGTCAAATGATGCTGCCTTCGGTGTTTTTATTGCTGGAGAAGGAATAAGTAGAAGATATGAAGATGCAAATTCTTTCTTATTAAGCAGGAAGTCAACTATTATTACACATGGTGGTGCAAGAATACGTAATAATTATGATAATCACAAACATCACTGGTATCATATTCGTTCTATAAGTAAGAATACATTAAAGATTTTTGATCCAGATGAAAGTTTTGATATAAATTCTGATGGAACAACAGCTTCTTTACATTCTGGAACTCGTTTAGTTGATTCAGATAATATGGGCGGCCAGATTTTTGAAACTGCAACTTCAGATGAAGATTTAGCATATGGTGGCGGCCCAGGACGTTATTCTTGTTCTGGATTTCCACTTAGCGTGTGTGAAACAGCAAATATAATTAAATATGAACACAGGCCAGGAGATTATACATATACTGTAGGAGATGGAGCAGCAGCTTACACTAAGAAAATTGATTTTTTTGAGCGCGAGTTTTTATATCTAAGACCAGATGTTTTTGTTATTTTTGATAGAGTTAAATCAGCTGATCCAAGTTTCAAAAAAGTATGGACAATTCACACAATTGACGAGCCTGTTGTTTCTGGAACAACTTCAGAAACAAATCTTGGAATGAAGGCATACACAGATGCAAGAGAAACAATAATTTCAAATTCTGAAGATGTTGCATATATTGATTCTCTTTTGCCGAGACAAAATAAAATTGTTGTTAGAGGCGGGGATAGTGTTTTAACAAGTGGCCAGCCTTTGCGTGCTGGCGTGGACATACAAGGCTCTCAGGTTCTTGAATCTGACATTCCTCGTTGGCTTGAGTTATTTGCAGTTGGAACAGATGTACAAGGCTCTGTAACATTATATGGAAATACACAAGAAGCAACAGGAGACAGCGAGACAATTACATTTGACGGAACTACACAAGAGTATTCAAGAGCAAGGCCAACATCATTAAGCACCAGCCAATTACAAGATACAACACGAAATTGGCAAACAGATCAGTGGAAAGGGTATATGGTTAGAATTGATTTTAGTGGAAGTCCTTCAGCATATGTAATTATCACAGGAAATAATGAAAATACATTGTTCGGTTCTTTTACTACTAGAGCTAGTTGGAGATATGTTATATATAAACCACTTGCTAATTCATACAAACACTGGAAAAAAATTACAAGAATAACAACAAGTGATTTGAATCTTCAAGAATTAACAATTTCAATTCCACATTATTTTGATGCTGAAGACGCGAGCGGCCGTTTACATTCATTTTCTCCATACACAGATGCTAAAGATGATTATTCACATTATAAAAAAAGAAAAGACATAGGACAATGGACATATGAGATAGAGGCAACTCAGCCAAGTAATCTTGATAACTTTCTTAACATAATATCTTTAAAAGACCCTGGAATTCCAAAGCCAAGTGTACAATTAATAGAAGGAACAGGAGTTTCTGGTGCTTTAATTAATAATTATCTCGCTATATTTGCAAATGACGAACAAGAGCTTGATACATTTAATTTCGCATTACCACAAACAGGAAATATTAGAGGCCTTTTCCTTGACTTAATGCCGAATACAAATTATTATTATAATACTGAAGGCAATACAGTTTCTGTATCAACAACAAATAATGGCGGTAGTCTTGCCAAAAGCTCTGACATGGGAACATTGAAAGTTTCTTTGTTGTCAAATATTTCTGGCCCATATATAACAAATGCACCTTCAGTAATACAACATAAGCAAAATATCACAATTTCTGGTTTAAATTTTGGCGTAAAAGAACAAGTAGAGCCTCTTCTCTTTGATGATTTTGAAGATGGGATTGACCCTAACTGGGGCGGTACAGGTGGAATGGGGATAAACTCAGATAATCAGCGTCATAAGTTCAGTACGAAGAATGCAGCCGGTGACTTTAGCGAGAGTTCTACGCTTTGCTTTGACGAAGGTACCCCTTCAACCGTATGGTATGCCTACTTCTGGTTTAAGTTCGGCCCTAACTTCGTATGGGGAGAGCCTAATCCTGGAGAGCGTGTTTCAGGTGTAGCAGAAATGGTAGGATGGAAAACCCTTCGGCTTTGGCCCTCTTCTGGGGGTACAGATAATTATTGCAATTCTTATATTGGCCCAACCAATGGCGAGTGGCTTCATTTTTACGGCCCTGTCAATGAGTTCACGTGGAGGTTTGCTGTGGAGGGTGGTAGCACTGGCGATGGTGGCTGGGGTGCCAGGGGGGAAATTGGGCCAGACCAATGGCATCTTCTGGAAGAGCAGTATATAGCAAATAGCGCTGTAGATAGGGCTGACGGTAAGGTTAAATTCTGGTTTGACGGCAAACCGATTTATAGCAATGATAAATTAGTTACATCAACAACTACCCATCCTACCAGAGAAAGATATTTCATCCGTGTAGGTGGATTTAAGATGTATTGGTCGCTTGCTTCGGAATCAATGAAGCAGTACTCCGATGACCTTTACCTTGATACCACCTGGGCCAGGGTAATGATAGGGGATTCCCCTACTTTTGACACCTGCACCCACAGAGAAATCCAACCCCCCACAGCTTGGTCTGATACCTCCATCACCTTCACCACAAACCAAGGCTCATTTGAAGATGGAGAAACAGTTTATCTTTATGTTGTTGATGAAGATGGCAGTGTAAATGAACAAGGTTATCCCGTAAGTTTTAGTTCCGGAGGCCAAGAACCAGTTTGTGGTAACAATATAAAAGAAACTGGAGAAACTTGCGACGGCATAGCATTGGCTGGCCAGACTTGTCAATCTCTCGGCTATAATTCAGGAATTCTATCTTGCTCTTCAAATTGTCAGAGTTTTGATAAATCTTCTTGTATTCTTATACAATCAATAGTAACAAGAGACCTGCCATCTTCTGTATCAACAAATGAAGAATTTAATGTTAGCTTACAAGTTGAAATTAATAATCAAAAAGATGATTATTATGTTATAGATGAAATTTTGCCAGAAGGCTTTAGTGTTATTAGTGTATCTAATTATGGTGATTATACATCACAACCAGGCCATATAAAATGGGCAGTGACACAAAATGCTCAGAATATAACTTTAACTTATCGATTAAAAGCTCCAAGTTCTGCAGGAAGCTATT
>CAZOGQ010000020.1:0-11583 GCA_964579545.1 Candidatus Woesearchaeota archaeon
CTCTTTTAGATGTTGATATTTCTAGTGCAACTGGCGCTTTAGTTAATGTTATTGGAGGAAATGATCTTAGCTTAGATGAATCAAAGACAATTATAGATACTGTTAATTCTCGACTTGGTGAGGATGCGAGACTTATCTGGGGCGCCCAGATAAGTGATGATATGGAGAAAGCAATCAGGGTTATGTTAATTGTTACAGGCGTTAAAAGCTCACAAATTATTGGCTCAACTGAAAGAACAAAAGACAAAAAGCAGCAAGAAATCGAAGAAGAGCTTGGAATTGAATTTTTAGAGTAAAATGGGAGAAGAAAATTTGCGAGATGTAGTAAATAAACATAAGAGACGTGTTGATAATTGGGTAATATTTACTATTTGTAGTACCATATCTGCTATTGCTGTATTATCTTTTTTTATGTAAAAGGGCCGCAGTTAATATCAAAATTAATACAAAGACCAAAACAAAAAAGCATCTTAGAAACAACAGAACAAATCATGCGAGATTATGATACTAATGGAGATGGTCAATTTAACTCAAAAGAATTGAGTAATCTTCTAGGTGATTATAATTTAAGGGGAAAGTAAAGTGTATGGGTAGAGAGATGATAATAAGGGTATTATTTATTATATTAAAAATGCAATCGTAGTAACTGGACTTATTGTAGCATTTTTTTCTCCCGTTATCCTAAGAATTTCATTAGAATATTTAAAGATATCAAATGAAGAAAAAATAGTAAAATACAAGAAAGCGTCTTGGAGTCAACAGCAGAACAACCTCAGCCTCTTAGTGGTCTTGAAGAAACTTTATTATCCCCAATAGAAAGCAGATAAATAAATTTATAAACTCCATTCTTTTTAAATTAAAATGGTATTAAAAACAAAAATAAAATCATTTTTAACTCAGTGTGTTAGAGTATGGCACATACTGAGAAAGCCAGATAACCAAGAATTTAAAGTAACTGTTAAAGTTTCTGCAATTGGCATATTACTCATTGGCCTAATAGGTTTTGTTGTCTCTGTTATAGTTAGTTTGTTCTAGAATTCTAGGAAATCAACTATTTATAAAAAATTTTATATATCCAATTTGCTTCTTACTCAGGATGGGAGATAAATTAGAATCTACAATATGCCTTGGTTTTCTTGGTACCATATGGGCTGGATTTTCAACTGTAGGGGGCATTGCCGTATACGATGTAGGAAGACATATCTATTATTGGATTAATAAAACTTCTGCTCCTGATTTTGATAAAGCGGGTCTTATACTTTTAGTTGGAGCAAGAGTTGGAACCTTGGCAGAAGGTATTGTTGGCTATTTAACTTCTCATACCTAGCCCAGTGGTGGAATTTCTTCAGGAGCAAGAACAATTTATATTCATCGTACAGGTTATAATCCAACTTCGGAGCTTGGGCAAGAACTAGAAAGCGACCTTTTATATTTTGATTCTTTATGATTTTATTAACTAACAAAACCGAAAGATTAATAAATACATTTTTAAATATAATTTAACTGTTTTTTTTAAATAAACTTTAAGGTAAAATGATTTTTGTTGTTAAAGTAACCACAAATAAAGAAGATGTAATACTTGATATTATAGCTGAAAGAGTCAGAAAGAAATCTCTGGATGTTCTTAGCGTAGCAAGACCCCATGGTCTTAAGGGTTATATTTTTCTAGAAGCTCCTGAAAGAGAGATTGCAGAAGAAGCTGCCTTTAATCTGCCTTATGTCAAGGGTTTAGTTAGCAAGACAGTGAGCTATGAAGAAATAAAAAATATGTTAGAGCCGGTTGTTAGTGCAATAAATATAAACAAAGACGATATTATTGAAATAATTGCAGAGCCATTTAAAAAAGAAAAAGCAAAAGTATTGAGGGTAGATAAACAAAAAGAAGAAGTTGTTGTTAGTTTGCTTGGAGCAGCTGTTCAGATTCCTGTCACAGTGAAGCTGGATAATGTTAAAGTTATAAGGAGAGATAAAGAATCTGAGGAAGAAACTGAAGAAGAATATCTTGAAATTGAGAATGAAGAGGTAGGTTAAACAGGAAACTGAAAATCAAAAATGAAAATTAAATTGCTTGTAAATGCAGGGGATATAAAACCAGGGCCAGCTTTAAGCCAAAAACTTGGACCTGCTGGGATAAATATTGGAAAAGTTATACAAGAAGTAAATTCTGCTACATCTTCATTTAAGGGAATAAAAGTTCCTATTGAACTTGATATAGATAATAAAACCAAGGAATTTAAAGTAAGGGTTTTTACACCTCCAGCTTCTGAGCTATTGAAAAAAGAATTGGAAGCTGAAAAAGGTTCTAGTCAACCAGATAAGATAAAGATAGGGAATTTAGCAATAGAACAAATAGTATCTGTTGCTAAGACAAAAATGCCTGGCATGTTAACTTCAGACTTTAAGCTGGCAGTTAAAAGTGTTCTGGGCAATTGTGTTAGTCTTGGAATTCTTGTTGAAAATAAGTCTATTAAAGAAGTGTTGGAAGAAATAGAAAATGGTGTGTACGCAGATGAGATAAAGAATCAGAAAGTAAATGTTAGTGAAGAAAAAAGAAAAGAGCTTGATGATTTTTTTAGTGAGATAAAGGAAAAACAAGATGCTATTATAGAGAAAGAAAAAGCAGAGGCTGAGAAAAAAGAAGAAGCTAAGCCAACTGAAGGAGAAGCGCCGGAAGAAGAGGTAGCAGAGAAAAAAGAGGAAGTAGAAAAAAAGCCAACAAAGAAAAAGTAAAATAATTTAGGGATGCTGCAGTAATAATAGACAATATAAATGTTTAAATAATTGTCTTTTCAATAGATTTCTATTAAGAATGACAGATGAGACGAAATCAAAACAAAATATCAGTGAATCGGAAGAACAACTTAGATATCTCCGAAAAGAGTTACAAGAACAAGAAGAAAAGCCAATGGCAGAGGTTAGGAAAACTTTTGACTCAATGGGAAATTATATCGTAGGAGAAAGAGAAAGTTTATCCATATATTGTAAGATTGTCTCAGGATTATTAATTGAAGGCGGTTTTCCGTTTCTTTATCCTTCAGGAATTGCAAGAGTTATTTATACTTCTCTTATTGATATAAAAGAAGAAAGAATACCCTACGGAAAAAAGGACATAAAGATAATTGATGGAGACAAAGAAAGAGCTGTAAAAAAAGAAGATTTAACTTTAATCATAGAAGATTATGATTATATTAAAGGTAAGATACCAGAGATTATTGATAAACTTCTAATATCAGAGACCTCGAAAGAGGTTGCAAAACTTTATTATAGTCTCGTTTTAACTAAAGAGCAAGGAAAACTTGCTGCAAAAAAAGGAGAGATAGTTGAAGGAAAAGAAGAAGAGAAAAAAGAAGAAGAGAAAAAAGAAGAAGTAGAAGAGAAAGAAGAAAAAGAGAAGAAGAAATAAACAAAAGAAAGTTTTATATATTCTAGGGTTTTTTAGTTTATTATGAGTACAGATCAAGATTTGAGAAATGTAAGAGAGTTGGACTTACTCTTCCGATTAGTTCCTTATTATCTTAATCGTAGAGATCTTGATGAAAATTATCAGCCACCAGAAAGACCGCTTATAAGAGTTGTGATACTAAATCTTAGAACTAATAGATTAAGTGTTAAAAAATATCCAGCAAAAACATCTTTAGAATCTGAGGTAAGGCCACAACCACAATAATAAATAAGATTTATAAATACTATCTTACTGGCTTCTTAAGAGGGGCTGTAGGGTAGTCTGGTTAGCCTTCGGGCTTTGGGAGCCCGTGACCCCGGTTCAAATCCGGGCAGCCCCATTTGGAAAATAAAGAATTAAGATGGCAAGAACAAAAAAAGTTAAGGCAAGCGGAAGATTAAAGGTCGGGTACGGTAAGCGAGTTAGAGGAAAACTTAACGCTGTTGAAAAAAAACAGAGAAAAAAACAAACCTGTCCGTTTTGCAATAAAAAAACAATAAAAAGGCTTTCAAAAGGAATTTTTTTATGTAAAAATTGCAAGAAGAAGTTTGCTTCCTCAGCGTATTATGTTGAGTGAGATATTGTTTTTATCCCTGATTTGCTAATATTTCTAAAAAACTTTTATTAAAAATAAAACACCTTGTTTCACTATCTCTAATTTTTGAATTTCCATCTTTATCAAAATTCATCTAAACTTGTCCATTAGTAACAATTCTAGTACCCTCACTTAAATAATATCTTCCAACATCTTCTACAACGCCCCCATTCCAGGATATTGTATGCCTCAGAATACCATAGATTAATTATCAACTTTAGGTTTGTAAACATTATTTTACTGAAACTTATATTCAAAACATTTTTAAACATCTTATATTCAATTATAACATGGTAACATATAAATGTTTTAAGTGCGGCAAGTATATATCTAGTAAGGCTCTTGAAAAGAGATTTACTTGTCCTTATTGTAACTCCAAAATATTTTATAAACCAAGAAAGAAAATTATAAAAGTTAAAGCAAGGTAAAATGAAAATGGACAAAGAAACAGAAAAAAAACTTCAAGAACTTAATCTTCTTGAACAAAATATACAAAATTTTGTTTTGCAGAAGCAAGCCTTTCAACTTGAACTAAATGAAACAGAAGCTGCTCTTAGTGAGTTAAATAAAACAAAAGATACTGTTTATAGGGTTGTTGGACAGATTATGGTACAAGCTTCTAAACAAGAGTTAGAGAAGGAATTAGGAGGCAAGAAAAAAATTATTGAATTGAGACTAAAAAATATAGAGAATCAAGAATCTTCAATTAGTGAAAGAGCAGAAAAATTAAAAAAAGAAGTTGTTGAAAAACTGAGATAATCAAAATTTCTATTTCTACCTGAGAAAACAATAAAATATAAAAAGATTAGATGCTATACTATTATAGGAATAAAATGACTGAACAAAACCAGATTTACAGATGCAATGTTTGTGGTAATATTGTTGAATTACTACACCCAGGAGCAGGCCAGCTTGTTTGTTGTGGGCAGCCTATGACACTGTTAGAAGAAAAAACAGAAGATGAAGGTCAAGAAAAACATATGCCTATAATTGAGAGAACAGAAACAGGGATAAAGGTTAAAGTAGGTTCTATGCCTCACCCAATGGAAGAAAGCCATTATATAGAATGGATTGAAGTTATTGCAGATGGTCAGATTTATAGGAAGTTTCTTAAACCATTTGAAGAACCAGAAGTTGAATTCTTTATTCAGGCAGAGAATATTGAAGCAAGAGAATACTGTAATATACATGGCTTATGGAAATCTTAAAAATCCCAGATACTTTTAAGAACAATGAAAATAATTTCATGGAATTTTAATGGAGTAAGAGCGATATATAAAAAAAATTTTTAGGTTGGTTAGAAAAAGTCGACCCAGATATTATATGTTTACAAGAAATAAAAGCCCAAACACAACAGTTACCACTAGAGATAATTAAACCAGAAGGTTATTTTTCTTATTTTAACTCTGCAATTAAGAAAGGATATAGTGGAGTAGCTATTTATACTAAGAAAAAACCATTGAAGGTAGAATATTTATTGGGGATGAAAAGATTTGATGATGAAGGTAGAATATTAGAATTAGATTACTCTGATTTTGTTTTAATTAATGTTTATCTACCTCATGGAGGAAGACAAAAAGAAAATTTAGATTACAAATTAAATGTTTATTCTAGATTGATAAATTATTTAGAAAAAACTAAAAATAGAAAAATGCTATTAACTGGTGATTTTAATATAGCTCATAAAGAAATTGATCCGGCAAGACCAAAACAAAATAAAAACAATATAATGTTCACAAGAGAAGAGAGAAAACAGATAGACAAATTAATTGAATTAGGATTTATTGACACTTTCAGGGAATTGCATAGGGAAAAGAAACAATATACAGGGTGGTCTTATTTTACTGATGCAAGACAGAAAAATTTAGGATGGAGAATAGACTACGCATTTATCTATAAGGCATTAATTTCAAAACTTAAAAATGCGTTTATATTATCTGAAGTAAGGGGTTCAGATCATTGTCCTATAGGGTTAGACTTAAAATGAAAAAATTGCTAGATTTAATTGAAAATTTGAAGAATAGTGAAATTAAAAAACAAGTAGATAAACGGGTAAGTGAATTTAAAAAAATAATTAAGCAAAATAATAAAAACAAACTCTTCACTGAATTGTGCTTTTGTATATTAACGGCTAATTCAAGTGCAGAGAAATGTATAGAGATACAAGATAAAATAGGAAATAAATTTTTGAATTTAAATGAAAAAAAATTGGCAGAGAGATTGAAACAACTTGGCTATAGGTTTCCAAATGTAAGGGCAAGATATATTGTTGAAGCAAGAAAATACAATTTTAATGTCATTAATTCTATAAAAAATGAACATGAATTAAGAGAGTGGTTAGTGCAAAACATTAAAGGTCTTGGTATGAAAGAAGCTTCACATTTTTTAAGAAATATTGGTTTCAGCAATATTGCAATAATCGATTTTCATATAATTGATATACTTGAAAAATACAATATTATTAAAAAACAGGGGACACTTACAAGAAAAAAATATCTTGAAATTGAGCAGAAACTAAGAAAGATTGCAAAAAAAACAAATTTAAACCTTTCAGAATTAGACTTGTATTTATGGTATGTTGAAACAGGTAAGGTTTTGAAGTGAAAAACAAAATTTTTATAAGCCTCATTAATATGATATAATCGAAAAAAACAGTTATTTTTATTGTTTACATATTACTTGGTTTACTTGCTGGAACTATTAATGGTTTAATTGGAATTGGGAAATATAATAATTATGCTTGTATTAATTTACTTGTTTGGATTAACATAACATTGGGTTCAAGGAACAACTCTTGCTTTGTTAGTTCTTCCTGTTGGTTTTCTTGCTGCTTGGACTTATTTTAAATATGGTTTTGTAAATCTGGATGTAGCAGTTCTTGTATGCTTAGGTTTTTCGGCGGATTTGTTGGCGCAAAAGTAATTATTGCACTCCCAAATGAAATTTTAAAAAGGATTTTTGGAATTGCTTTGCTTTTATTAATTTTATATATGGTGTTTATAAAGTAAATAGCTACTATTAAATTAATTTTTTAATATCTAAACTATCACAGTAATATTTATAAACTCAAACAATTTATTCTCTTAATGGTATTTAAAAAAATTAGAAGAGCTTTTAGTAGTAGGGATTCTTCAGAACCAGAATATATTGAAATTGATCTTGGTAAAGAAGAGCGAAAAGCCAAGATTCTTGTAAAACCATTTGTTCTGAGGAAGTTTGAAGATGTCCCAGTAATTCTTGATGCTTTAAGAGAAGGCTATACAATAGCTGTTATAGATATTAAGCCTCTAAAAGGTAAGGATATTATTGAACTTAAACGCGCAATTTCTAAAATAAAAAAAACAGCAGATGCTCTTGAAGGAAGCATAGCAGGTTTTGGCGAAAGCATAATTATTGTAACACCACAATTCGCAACAATCTATAAAACAGAGCCAAAACCAGAAAAAAAACAAAGAGATTTTGGGATTTAGACTTATTTCTTAACTAGCTGTTATGTCAAATCTATGCTGGCTCACAGATAGCTTTAATTTGGCAAGAAGTTTTCAATAAATTTAAATAGCGTTTAACTTAATTAATAAATATGGACTGGAAAACTTTTTTTAAACCTACAAAATGGACAATAGGCTTATTTATTGTTTTTATAGTTTTGTCATTTTTCTTTTTTAGAAATACAGATATAAGAATTTTTCCTTGCAAAGTACAAACTATTATGCCTAATCCCCCAGCATTTAAAGATAGTGTTTGCGGATTAGAGGTGTATTTAGGGGTAAGACAAGTATTTACACCTTTAGGATATTTCATGATAATTTTAATGTTGTTGGTTTTGCCATATTTACTTGCATGTATTGCGAATTCCTTAATAAAACGAAAATAACAATCAATCTTCATTAGGCAGAATGGATAGAGAATTGCTTTTTTAAAAGATAATTAAGCTTAAATATCTTTCGTTTTTCTTCTTAACATGAAAACTTTATTTATTGAAGCAAGAAAGAAGATTAAACTACAAGAAAAAACAAAAAACAAACTTGCAAAACTGCTTTCTCCTATTTACATATATTATACAATACAATATAAAGATTATGCAAGCCAGGTTAAGGAATTTTTGCAAGATAAAGGTAAGCAAATTAAGGGCTTTAAACAAATTTTAGGATGTTCTGCTCTCAAACCTGGAACTAAAGAACCTATATTATATATAGGCTCTGGCCTTTTTCATATATATAATATAGGTAAACAAACTAGTGAAAAAGTACCTATTTATATATTAGATTCTGGCAAACTACGGAAATTAGATAAAAAAGAGTTAGATAAGATAGATAATAAGAAAAAAGCAAGCTTATCAAGATTTTATTCTGCTGATAAGCTTGGCATACTTGTTTCTTGTAAGCCAGGGCAATTGCAGATGAATAAGGCAATTAGGGTAAAAGACAGGTTTGAAAAAAAAGATAAGAAAGCATATTTGTTTCTTGCAGATAATATAAATATTAATGAGCTTGAGAATTATGATATTGATTGTTGGCTGAACACAGCTTGCCCGGGTCTTTCTTTAGATTCTGCTAAGATTTACTTAACACTTAATTATACATTTAAGTAATAACAACCCACTATCTTGAGAATTATATTAATATTATCAGAATCAACACAAATTATCAGTTATTATCTTTATTATAGCGAATTATCTATTAATACATAAAACAGTTAGAACTACTATTTAATTAAAAAAATAAAAAAATAAAAAATAAAAAAAGGGCTTATTTTTTTGCAATTGAAAAAACTGCTCTCAACGCCACAACTATTGTTGCAGGTACGAAAATTGCCAGTAAATTACTAAGAATATCTTCTACATAAGAAGAGATTGTCAATGCAGTTGCTCCGAAGTTGCTTACAATAACTAAGATAACTGACGCTAACAAAAATGTATTAACTTCTTTACTGCCAATATTAAGCAATCCAACAATAATACCAATTATGAATAGAATCAACGCAATTGTTGTTCCACCTTCAAAAAATGCAAACACTATTGCTAAAATCACTCCAATTAAAAAAGCCCATGCACCCATTAAGTTGTCTTTGGATTTTGCCATTTTTAACCTCCTTTTTAATTTATTATTAAAGGAAAAATACTTTTATAAATCTTATGTTTTTAAAAATCTGTTAACTTCAACATATATTTTACCCCACCGAAATATTTATAAAGGTTCGTAACTGTTAAATCGTAACAAAATGAAAGGAAAAATAAGCAGTATATTTTTATTGACGGTATTTTTAATTATGCTTGTTCCAGCAAGTGTGTTAGCAAGTGATTTGAGATTAGAGTTAAAAGACTATCCTAGTGTTGTTCAACATGATCAAGGAAGCTTTATAATTTCTTTTGACCTTACAAATTCAAATAAAACTGCTCAAGCTGAAAATCTACAATTTTCTTCTCTTGTAAATAAAGAAGGAACATGGCAGTTACCAACAATAAGTGTTATTGCAGCAGACTCTACACAGACACTTGAAGCTGTATTTAATTTAGATCCATATCAAATAGGTGATTTTCTAGGTAGCATTAGTGTTGAAGGATATATTGATGGGGACTTAAATAATGCTGTTGTGGCGATATCAAGAGGCAGAATTCAAATAGATGAAAGTCCTTCTGTTGAAATAACAAATGTTGGAACTTTGTCAGGGTCTCAAAATTCCACAACCTTTAAAGTAAAAAATACAGGAAATGAACCTCTTGTATTAAGTCTAAGTGTTGATACTTTAGAATATAAATCAGGCAAAGAAATTGACTTTACACTAAATCAGACTAGCTTAAGCATAAATACAGGACAAGAGCAAGAAGTAGAAGTTAGTGCTGAAATACCCTCTGACCTTGATATTGGTGAGTATACAACAAAAATTCATGCTAGTTCAATTAAATCATCTGCAGAAGCAGATTTGAAAGTATCTAGAACATATTGTAAATATGGCAGGGTTGGTTCAGATATTGAAATAGTAAGTATAAAAGATAGAAGTTCTGGAGATGATTGGGAATGGAGACCTCTTGATGATGTTGAAATAGAAGTTAAAGTAGAAAATAATGGTGATGATAACGAAGATATTACTGTTGATATTGATTTATATGATCCTGAGAATAATGATGTAATTGATTTTGAAGACGGAGATAATGAAGATACAATTTCAATAGATGAAGATGACTCTGAAATTTTTAAATTTAATGTCAAAATACCTTCAGATATAGAAGAAAGAAATTATAGACTTTATGTTAAAGCTTACATAGATGGTGATGAAGATGTTCAGTGTACTGATGTGGAAAATAGTGATGATTATGTTGAAGTAGATGTAAACAAAGAGTCAAGAGAAGTTATCATAGATGATGTTGTTGTTCCTATATCTGCTGAGTGTAAAGAAACAGCGGAAATTTATGCTAAAGTGTATAATATTGGGTCTAAGGATGAAGATAGAGTAAAGGTAACAGTTTATAATAAAGAGCTTGGAATAGACCAAGAATCAAGTTCTTTTGAGCTTGATGAAGGAGACAGCAAAAAAGTTTATTTTGATTTACATGTCCCAGAAGATGCAGAAGAAAAAACATATTCCCTTGAGCTAAAAGCCTTTTATTATTATAAAGATAGTAATGAGGAATACAGAGAAGAGTCAACTATTGTTAGAAGAGACTTGAAGGTAGAAGGGAACTGTCAGATAGAAAGACAAGCAGTTGGAATATCAGCTATTCTTGAATCTGAGGCTAGAGCAGGAAAAGAACTTGTGGTTAAGGCAACAATAACAAATACTGGTACTACAGATGCAAATTATATTATTTCAGTTTCAGGAAATCAAGCTTGGTCAGACTTAAAATCAGTAGAGCCTATTTCACTAAGTTTAAAACCCAGCGAAAGTAAGGAAGTTTTAGTAACATTAGATGTAAGTAAAGCCGCATCTGGTGAACAATCATTTTTAATTAGAGCATTATACAACGGACAAACAACAGAACAGCCAGTTTCTGTTTTTATAGAAAAGGGCGGAGTATTAACAGGATTTACAATTGGAGAAGGCATAGGCGAAAATTGGTTTATCTGGCTGATTGTAGCAGTAAATGTTATCTTGATAATTCTAATAATAGTAGTTGCAGTAAGAGCTTCCAGAAAGTAGAAATAGAGGAAAAGGTCATTACAAAAAGCAATAAAATTCTGTGAATTGTGTCATAAGTATGCAACAATAATAGCAGAAGGCTATTTTGATGGGGAAAATATAGAAAGAAGATTATTCAGCATATCTAAGGATGGCAGGTCAGCATATCTACAGTTATCATCATTGAGAGATTATGCAACAAAAACAGCTATGGAAGCATTAGAAAAATGTATGGAAGATTTTACTGGTGATGGTGTTACTACTATAAATGAATCTGAAAACGCATTAAATGCATGTAGAGATTGTGAGTATGAAAAGCCAATGATTGTTCAAATATTAACAGCAAGTGGTTTTATAACGAGAACAAAAAAGAAGTCAAAACAATAAAAATGGAATATATTTTATTTAAATAATTAGATAACTTCTCATT
>CAZOGQ010000021.1:0-11493 GCA_964579545.1 Candidatus Woesearchaeota archaeon
TAATTGTATTACATCATCTATTATTGGATTCAATTTATATTTTTCAAACATTTTAATCTCCAGAACTCAAAAACTCACTCCTAAATTCACTCCACCCCAAGTATGAGCCTGTTCAACTTCATCAATTAAGCCAAATTGTCTGTTTACAGACAATTCAAGACCGAATTTTCCTTTTTGCAATCCAAGAGAAACTGAAGGAGTTACGTGTGATAATCCATGCAAGCCATAATAATTAATAACTTCTGCTGTTGTTATACCTGGAGTTACTGAAAATTTCATGCCTTTGTATTCTCCTAGTGGAAATTTTTTTGATACCTTGCCACGAAACCTTATTCCCGTGCCTGTTTGATAATTGTTGATTAAATGAGTGATATCTAAGTCAATATTTAATGGGCCATTATAATTTGCTCCTGCTTTAAGAACATTATCATGGTTCCCAAAAGCTCCAGAGGGGTACTCCCAACGCTCTGCGCCAGCTCTAAAAGAAATTTTTTCTGTTAATGGAATTAAGTAGCTTAAGCCAACATCTACTTCATTAAATTCTCCTGCAGCAAAATCATAATTACTCCAAACAAATCCTGAAAATCTTCCAAGGTTAAGATTAATTAAACTTTGGTTAACCTCGCCTTTAAGAACACTACCATGCGGTGCAACATAATCGCTTGCAAACTTTGTTGACGCATATCCTGTTATTTTTGGTTTTGCAGGAACTTGAATTTGTTGCTCAATTGCTGGTTTTTCTGCTTCTTTTGGTTGTTCTTCTGCTACTGCTTGAACTGCAGCACCAACAAGCGGAGCTGTTGCAATAGCTCTTGCTAGTTTTCTTGCATTTATGTTTTCTTTTAGTCTCTCGATAAGTGTTTTAAGTTTCATTTTAACTTCAAAAATCAGTATAAATACCAACTAGAGCGTATGGCTTTTCGCCTTCTTTCTTTGTTCCGTAAATTTCTAATTTATCAAAAAGCTTTATTCCTGCTTTTCCTATAAATCTATTATCTCCTATTTCATAACCTCCGCCAATCCATAAACTAGAAGGAAGATAACCTCTTGCATTAATTCCTGCTTTTTCTAAAAGACCAACTGGGAATAATGCACTATCAAGTACAAGATTAGTACGTTCATTATTATGATCTAATTTTGCTTCAATAGCACCAACTTTGTTTGTTCTGTGATGTAATGGCACAGCTGGTCTGAAATAATCCATTATATTTTCTGTTGCCCTTATATTTTTTTCATATCTTGAGATTGTACTGCTTGCTTCTGCATTGTGTTCTACTTCAGCTTCTATACTGTATTTTGGCTTTTCAGATTCTTGTGCTTCGCTTGGCAAACTTGTACCTGCAGCAGCTAAAAGAGGTGCAGTTGCAATAGCTCTTGCTAGTTTTCTTGCATTTCTGCTTTCCTTTACTTTTCCTACATTTATTATTTTTTGTTTTATTTTATTTTCCATTTTACCTTCCTGCCGTGTACATTTTTAACTCATTAGTGACACATAATTTATACATAGAAATCTTGATTTAAACTTTTTTATTAAACTATATATACTAGCTTAAACTATATATATTTTCGAAAAGTTTAAATACGTTCTTTTCTTAGTTTTTATGTTAAAATGAAAAGAAAGCTTGTTAAACAAGGCAGGGCAACAATGATGATTAGCTTGCCTGCTAACTGGGTTAGGCAAAATAACTTAGATAAGGGAGATGAAATTGATATTGAACAAGCGGACAAGGATTTGATTATATCTACAGAAGTTAAAAAAGGAGAGAAAAAACAAATAACAATACAGATTAATAATGAAAATAAACAAGATATTAAAAATATACTTACACATGTTTACAGAAAAGGTTTTGATAAAATTATTATTAAAGGAATTAATTCTGATATTCTAAAAGAAATAAGAAATACAACAAACCAACTTCTTCTTGGATTTGAATTAACTCAAAGAAATAAAAATCAATATATTATAGAAAACATATCAGAACCAACAGAACAAAAATACGAGCTTATTTTACAAAGGATTTTTTCAGTTATAAAAGAAACTCAAGATTTGATTGTGCAAGATTTTGAACAAGGGAAATTTCAGAATATAAAAGAAATAGAAGAGATAAGAAACCAACAGGATAAATTTATTCTTTTTTGTAGAAGACTTTTAGTAAAGGAGAAGTTAGAAAAAAACACTGTCTTACAATGGGAACTACTGACATTTTTAATGCATATTCAGCATAATTATTATTATCTTTACAAATATGCTGAAAAAAACAAAATAAAAAATAAAAAGATTACTGAGATGCTATCTAAATTAAAAGAATATTTTGAACTTTTTGAACAAGCTTTTGATAAAAAAAGTATAGCCTTTATACATAAAATCAATACTTTGAAGCAAGAATATCAGTTTGGTAAATGTCTTGTTTTAATTGAAAAATCAAAGAATAAAGAAGCAATTGTTTTTTCTTATATAAGAGAATTATTTAGACTTGTCCAGATAGGAACAAGTCCTTTGCTTGCAGAACTTCTTGAAAAACAACTTAAAGATTAATAAAAAAGATGATGTGTATAAGCTATCCATTGTTTTATAAATCTCTGCTCTTTTTTTGGGATTATATATCTGCCTCTTGAATCTCTTGCCGTAATATAGTCTTTAAATTCAAAACTATCTGTAGCTCTTCTTGCTCTATTTACTCTATCTTCTCCAACTCTTGCAATAGTGCAAACATCTTCTAAGTCAACTTTGCCTTCAGAATTTATGCTTTTAGATAATGCAACTTCAATTGATTTTCCAACCATCAAATACTCTCTTGGAAAATGATTATGTACTTTTTCATCAACACTAGTATAAGCAGAATACACTCCATACTGCGCTTCTGTAATCGGTGCTGCACTCAATATTCCAAGATGTCTCAAAGCTTGCTCATGTGATTTTAATAAAGCAGCAACATTCCTATTATTTGTAGCTAATTTAATTGTTCTTTCATCTACTGATAGTACAGGAACATTTCGAACAGTGTCTGGTAAATCAGATAAATTTTCAGTTACAAATTCTACTGGTTTTTCTGTTGCTTTTCCAGATAAGTAAAGAGGTCCATGAAGTCTTACTTTGGGTATTTCAAGTTCTGTAGGTTCATGAGTAGCAACACCATAAATTAAAAATCCAAGAACAGCTGTAGGGCCTGCAGACCAAGATAAAACTTTTTTAGCTTGTTTTTTTAAATATTTTTTTGAATTAAGACGCTCTGCTACTTGTCTTAAACCTTGTTTTAATTCAGTTCCATTTTTAAATCTTTCATATCCATCTAATTTAAGACATTTTTCTAAGAATTTTCTAAAAACTCTTGGTACTTGTTTAATTTTTCTTTTTATACCCTTATCTGTTATATCTTCAATACTTCCATTATTTAATTCATCTTCTGTAATATATTTTCCTGTAATTAATCTGTATGCTAAAGAGCCAAATCCCCACACATCTGATCTTTCTGTTGGGTGGCTTTTTTCTTCAAAATTTTCAGGAGCTCTTGTATAAATAAATCCTATATTATCTCTCGGCGAATCACTTCTGTTATAAGATACAATAGATGAAGAACCTAAATCATTTAATAATATACTTCTTTCAAGTAAAGTATCTTCTTCAAAACCAAAATTGCTAGTTCTATTTTCTACAGCAAGATTCTCTAATTTTAAATCACCATGAGCTCTTCTATATTTTGTATGCATTTCAGCTAATCCAGAAGATATATCTGATAAACATTTTACTAATAATTCAAGACTTATTCCATTACTAAGATGTTCTCTGTTTCCATTATCTGAGAAAATATCTGACATAAATCTATTATATACTGGCATTACAACAAACAGGTTTCCTTGGTTATCTTTTTCAAATGTTCTTGGTACTATATACGCACAATTAACTAATTTTGGTGCTTCTTTTTTAACTGCTTCAAAAGGGCTTAATCCTCTGTGTCTCATCTGTGCTATTGCGATAGCAGTTGGCGTAAACAACTTAACAGCAACTTCATTTCCGCTAAACAAGTCTTTTGCTCTGTAGACCTTGCCCCAAGTTCCCTCACCAAGCGGTTTTTCATCTATTATTTGATATCTGTCTGAGTCTAATTCAGGTTTATTTTCTTTTTCCCCTGTCTCTTCTCCACTTTCTACTCTTTCAATTGTTTCAACAACCATTTTTATTCATCCTTCTCAAGACTTTCTAAGACATCTATATTTAGTTTTACAATTGTGCCAGGCTTAAGCTGGCTTTCTAAGAGGCGAGGTATAACTATGATAGCTTGGTTGCCATGCTTAGCAATGCGTTTTGTAATAGTATAGGTTTTACTTGTATTGTTTATTTCAGCCATTTTGCCATGTTTTATACATATTTTATACATAAACTTAGATTCAGAATTTATAAACCTTTGTATTTGTAATTACTTTTAAGTTACACTAAAGTTAGAATTAATCAGGAACCTGGTATCGTTTGATAAATAAAGGCATATAACCAGGTCCGGCATTCACAAAATCAACTAATCTGTCATTTCTTTTGATTAAGCAGGTATACAGAGAGCCCATTTTAGATAATTTGGGATTTAAATTTGTATCAAAACTAAGAATTGTTATTTTATCTTGTCTTACTTCTTCTTTAAATACAGGTTCTGAGATATCCTGTTTGCACAAAAGAACAATTTCTTTATCATCTCTTGAATCTTGTTCTCCTCTTAGTAAGATTAAATTAGCTAGACCAACATCCCTTTTCATACTGCAATTATCAAGTCTTAATCCAAGACGCACATAGCGCGATTGAAAAACATCTTCTTCAATAGAGACCATTTTTGTTTTAGGTACTATAATAACCAGATTATAAATACTCCTAACTCTTTCATCTATTTTTCCTTCTAATGACTCTATTTTTTGTGGGTCCAGTATAGTATTTTCCTTTATTGCTATGCCTTTAAATTCTAACCCCATATTGATCATTACTTCTCTATCATAAGCCCTTCTGTTAAGAAAAACCCTAAAAACATCTTCGTGTTCGCCTCTGTCACCCCTAAAGAACCTTTCTTCACATGTGCATGCCCCTCTCGGCTCTCTAAAATAAGCAGATAAGTACTTTATTGCTCTTTCAATATTTTTAGAACCATATTTTTTTGGATTATTGATTATATCCTCAGCCAAGGCTATTGCTTCTTGTGGTGACCTCTCTTCTTCAAAAAAACCTTCTGGAAAGTCAGGTATAAACCAACCAGTTTCTGGGTGAATTTTAGCTTTTATTTTCGTGTTATCAAATACCATACGTAATGTATTTGCTTGTGCCTTTTAAATCTTTTTATAGCTGTCAAGAAAAAATTATTTAAACTCATATTTCTTGGAATAATTATGCTAATTGGTTTTATAGGGCAGCCAAATGTGGGAAAATCAACTTTTTTTAAAGCAGCTACACTCGCCGATGTTGGAATTGCAAATTATCCTTTTACAACAATTAAAGCAAATGAAGGTGTTGGCTTTGTCAGAGTGAAGTGTGCTGAACTTGCATTGAAAGAATCTGGCAAGCTAAAGAATATGCAATGTAAACCAAAACATGGTTTCTGCATGCAAGGAGAAAGATTTGTTCCAATAAAACTAATAGATGTGGCTGGCTTAGTGCCCGGCGCGTCTGAGGGTAAGGGGAGAGGTAATCAATTTTTAGATGATTTAAGAGAATCTGATGTTTTAATTCAAGTAATAGATGCTTCTGGACAAACAGATGAAGAGGGGAATCCAACACAAGATCATGACTTGGCTGCAGACATAGTTTTTTTAGAAAGAGAAATTGATTTATGGATTAGGCAAATTCTTGTTAAAAGTTGGAAAACACTGGCTAGGAAGGCTGCAGTTGATGGTAATCTTGCTATTCAGATAACAAATCAACTTAGTGGCCTTAAAATTAAAGAAGAAGATGTCAAACACGCTATTTCTGAACTAAATCTCGAGAATGATGCACGAAAATGGAATGACCTTGACTTGTTTAAATTTGCAAAACTTGTCAGGCAAAAAAGCAAACCAATTATAATAGCAGCAAATAAAGCTGACAAACCAGAGGCAAAAGAGAAAATTGAATCTCTCAAACAACAATTTCCTGATATTTTAATTATTCCTTGTTCTGCAGAATCAGAACTTGCTTTAAGAGAAGCATCAAAGGCTGATTTAATAAGTTACCTTCCAGGAGATAATGGTTTTGAAATCAAGCAACAAGAGAGTTTAAGTGAGCAGCAAAAAAAAGCTCTTAATAATATAAACAAGACCCTTCAGATTTATGGTTCAACTGGCATACAGCAATGCCTTAATGAAGCTGTTTTTTCTTTCTTAAATTATATTGTGACTTATCCTGTTGAAAGTGAGTCGCACTTCTGCGATTCGCAGGGAAATGTATTGCCAGATGCTATTCTCCTGCCAAGTGGCAGTACAGCCCTTGACCTTGCCTCTACAATACATACAGATATTGGAAAAAACTTTGTAGCTGCAATTGATTGCAAGACAGGCAAAAAACTTGGAAAAGATTCTGCACTCAAAGATGGCGATGTAGTTAAGATTATGGTGAAATAACCTTCTTTAAGTAATACTAAAGATTTATTAACTAATTTTTTTATTTAATAAAATGAGGCAAGCTGAATTACAAGAGAGGACTATTAACAGGCTTTATAGAGTTTTAGAAGCAGAAGGACGGGGTCTAACAAAAATTCCTGGGAAACTTTTTAGTCCACTTCCAGTTGAAGTGGTTATGGAAAGAATCGACAAAGTTGTTAGAACATATAGTCCTGGAGTTTATTTTACTACAAAAGAAGTTGCAGAAAAAGCTGATGTGCCAGGTCAATGCGTAAGGATTGTATTTGCAAGAAATCTAGGAAATGGTGTGGTTCGTGTTAAATTTGGGTTATGGAGAAGAGGATACCGGCAGTTATTAACTTATGCTGAATGTCATGATAATCTTACAAGAAAAGCAGGGGGCATTGAGCTTCAATTAGTTTAATCAAAACAACCTTTTCTGCTTATCTTTTTTGATGAAATCATATGCTTCTTGAAGCATTTCTTTATTTTGCTTAATTTTCATTAATTCAAGAGCATCTTCATATGTTGCCCATTTAAAGTCAGTATGCTCAAAACTTATTTTAGTGTTTTTAGCTTCCTTTTCGCTTACTTCAACAAGTAAGTAGATAGATTCCTTTCTTATTAATTCACCTTCAAATTTATAAAACCACTTCTGGATATGCTTAAAACCAGTTATTATCCTTATATTTTTAAGTCCAGCTTCTTCTTGTATTTCTCTTTTCATAGTTTGCTTTGGCTTTTCATTTTCTTCTATATTGCCCTTGACAAAACCCCAATAAGTAGACTTTACAAGTAAAAATTTAATTCTCTCTTTCTTATAAAATATAACTGCTCCTGCTGATTTTTCATATTTTACCATTTTATTCTTTGTATCTCTATTATTTTAATAAAGATATATTTAAATATGTTTTTGATATAAAATATTATATCAGAAAATGGAAAAGGATAATATAAAAAAGAAGGAAGATGTGGTGAAATATGCTGTGGTATTAAATGGAGAAGAAACAGAAAAGATGCTAAAAGAATCAGAGAAAGTGGGGAAAATTAAATTAAGGAGAATGAGATGGTAAGAGAAGAAGTTAAATCAAAAAATGTATTAAAGCCCTTCGGCGAGCTAGACGTTCTTTATTATTATTCAAGAGTTGCTCCCCTACTTGTCAGATTTTTAAAAAATAAGGAAATTGCAACAAAAATTTATCTTAAAAATATAAATTTATTGAAAAGAGCTACAAAACAAGAGCCGCTTTTTGTGGATGAGATTAAAACAAGCCTTGCTTTCTTGAAACTGCGAGCAAAAGGTCATCTTGATGAAGTTCGGGATAAGATAAACAAACAACAGGAAAAATTATGGGATTATTTTTTTCCAAGAAAGTTAATTGAGTTGCATTATGCTGTTAATTCTGAGAACACACTGGCTGATTTAGATAGGGTCTATTTTGATATAGATGCTAAGGGGGTTTCTGCAGAACTGGCTGTAGGAGTTGTTAAAGAATTAATAAATACAATAAAAAAAGATAAAGATTTAAACAAACAAATTAAAATAAAGAAATTTTTTATTTTGTGGACAGGAAATTCTTTTCATGTTTATTTGCTTTTGCAGAATAAAATTAGCCATAGCCAGTATATGAATCTGTTCCAGATAAAAAAAGACAAAAAAATAACTTTTGTTGAAAAATGGGCACAAGGAATTGACAAGAAATTTAGCTTTAAAGTTTTAGCAAAACATGAAAAACAAAAAGGCATAATAATAGATCCAAGTCAGAGTCCTCCTGGCAAGCTAGGAAGATGTCCATTTAGTTTACATGTTAAGTCTTATAAAGAATATAATGGAATTGCTGTTCCTGTTTCTGAAGCTGAGCTGAGTAATAAGAACTTAATAGATGAGCTAAAGACACTTTCTCCAGAGAAAGTTTTAAAAAACCTTAATAAATATATTAGATTATTATGAATGAGCAATATAAAGAAAATCTAGTAGCTGGGTATGTTGATACTAGAGAGAATAATCATCTGATAGTGGTTCCTGGCACAATAATTATGCACTACTCTACAAATCCCTGGAAAATTAAAATAGATTACAGCCCAGATTCGCTTGAATTATCAATAGAAGAGATTTATCATGAAAGAGAAGAAATTAAAGAAGCCATAAGAATAGGAAAGACAAGGATTTTTTCAATAAATCCAGATTCAATACAGGAGTTTATAAAAAGATATGAAATCTTAAAATCAAAAAAGATAATAGCACAATTTTCAAAGAAAGAAACAAAACTATTAAACGACATATTAAAATCAGCTGACTTTGAAATATGATGCTAAAAATTAAAGTTAAGCCTCGAAGTAGAGAACAGAAGTTTGAAAAATCTGGAGATGAGTATATTATAAGCTTGAAGTCAGAACCACGAAACAATAAGGCGAATATCGAGCTTATTAAGCTATTATCAAGGCACTTTAAGATTCAGTCCGCGAATATAAAGATTAAAAAAGGTAAATCGTCTAAAAATAAGATAGTTGAAATTATTGATAAATAATTAGAATGGAGTTTAATGTAGTTGATTATAACCCTAGAGAAAAATGCTTCTTTTGGACAAAGAATAATACCAAAACAGAGGCTCATATATATTTTGCGTCTTACAAAAAAGCTTTACTATTTTTTATTGATTATTACGAACATGAATTTATTAAGTTAGTTGAGAATCTGAGTTCTTTAGCGAGATCACTTGATTTAGTTTTACATAAAAGAGAAAGCCTTGATAATCTTGAATGCCTTAATGTTGAAGAAAATTATTTAAAAAATTTAGTTGAAGCCTTAGCAGAGGTTTTAGGATCTAATGAATAAAATGCCAAAAAAGAGAAAAGGGAAAATAAAATATGAATATGCTCATGACATACAAGAAAAGTTTAAGGAAATAGTTGAAAGCCTCGGCCTTTCATATATAATGCTTGATTCTGTGTCTTGTTACAGAAGTTATGGTTCTCGTTCTAGGAGAACAGTTGCAAGATGTCACACCCTCGGCAAATTAATGCAACAAGCTCTCGGTAGGAAGGGTTTTTATGTTCTTGAATTTATTTCTGAACGTTTTGACAAGCTCGACGATAAGGAAAAGACCAAGATAATAATACATGAATTGATGCACATTCCAAAATCCTTTGGTGGTGGTTTTAGATATCATGATTATGTTTGTGAAAAAAATATAGAAAGCTTATACAAAAAATTCGTCGATAAATCTAAAAATCTGGAAATTTCGAAGTTCAACATACTTTAGAGTAGTGAACTCTAAAGAATTTTGCCGTCGGAAAAAGAACAGAAAGATTTAAAAACACTGTAAGTCTTTAATTTGCATACAAACAATAAAAAAGGAGGTACGAAAAATGGGGAAAATTATTGTGAAGAATGTTATTAAGAGAAAGAAGGGCTACTTATATTATCTCGACGCCAAGGGAAATGTTTGTGAAGCAAAGATGGCAAGAGGCGGAAAGAGAAAGAAAAAGAAAAAAGTAGCAAAGAAGAAAGCAAAGCCAAAGAAAAAGAAAAAAAGAAGATAAACAAAATTTTTATTTTTTTATTTTTTTATTTTTTTGATTCTGAAGAATTTAAGATTTATAAATAGAAGTTTCTACTTTAAATTATGAAATGTGTGTTGTTATGTGCAGGTTTTGGCACTCGTTTGTATCCAATCACCCTTAATAAGCCAAAATCTTTACTTGAAATAAAAGGCAAGCCACTTATAGAACATATTATTGAGAAAATTCCAAACGAAGTTGATGAGATTTTTATTGTTACCTCTGATAATCATTATTTAAAATTTATTTGGTGGCTTGAGAAGTTTAAGAAAAAAAATAAAAGAAGAGAGAAAATCAAGATAATAAATGATAATACAACAAGCTTAGAAACAAGACTTGGTGGGGTAGGAGATTTATGGTTTGTGATTCAGGCAGAGAAGATTCAAGATGATATCCTTGTGATCGCAGGAGATAATTTATTTGACTTTGACTTACAGGAGCTTATTAATTTTTTTAAGAAAAAGAAAGCAACAATTGCTGTGATTTATGATGTTAAAAATTTAGAAGAAGCTAAGAAATTTTCAGATGTGGAAATTAAAGATAATAAACTTACTTCTTGGGAAGAAAAACCAGAAGAGCCAAACTCAACACTTTCTTCTATTGGTATCTATATCTTTTCAAAAGAGGATTTAAAGAAAATAGGAGAATATATGAAAACAGACAAGCCAAAAGACGGGGCAGGATTTTTAATAGGAGATTTTTGTAAAAAACAAGGTGTTTGTGCTTTTTTTCTTAAGGGAAGATGGTACGATATAGGCTCTCATGAGATTTATGATTATGTGAAGGAGAATTGGTAAAGGAATTAATTAGAAAACAGAATATATGTGGTGGGTTTTTTATTCTTTTTGCAGTGATATCTTAACTTTTTTTCTTAGTTGTAGTTTCTCCCTTACTTTCAGCCTTCTTCTCCCTGTATTTATGTCCACATGTACGAATTGCAATTAAAGGAAAAAATCTTGAATACCATTTTCCACTTTTCCTATAATTTACTAACCCTACTTGAATTCCAATACTATCTTCTCCGCAAATATTCAATAAAAGGGATATTTGAACGCCTCTTAGACTATTAGCATAATTAAGTCCTAAAACAAACGATAGACCTTTTAGTTTTCCTTTTATATAAGTTGCTAATCCAGCATTATACACACCTATTGCATTCCCCCCTATATCATTCATCACAATAGCATTACACATACCTTTTGCATTCTTTTCCACCTGATTTGTGGCTATTGCAACTTCCAAACCAGAAAAATTTTCTTTTCTATTATTAATTCCAATAATTACATCCATGATTTTTTAAGCATACTCCGATTTATAATTGCTCAAAGATATCTACACACTTTTAGTGTGTAGCATAACTTATTT
>CAZOGQ010000022.1:0-8032 GCA_964579545.1 Candidatus Woesearchaeota archaeon
TAAAAGAAAAAAAGCTAATGAATATAATTAAAAGTAAGATGAGAATAGATAAAGTTATTATCTTCTTTTTTTTACTTGCTATCTGCTGTTCTAATGTTGAAATTTGTTCTTTATATTTAAGAATTTTTTGATTATAAAAATCAAGCCAATGCTGAAGTGATTTGCCTTTTAGAAGATTGTTCACTTCTTGTTTAAGTGTCTCATAATTTATTGTCTTTTTTTTATATTCAGAAACTAATTTTTTAATATTAAATTTAAGTTTTTGTTTTGAAGCATGACAACTAAGAATAAGCTCTCTTAATTGAGTAATTCTTAATTTTAACTGGCCTCTTTTGTTCATACTAATTAAGTATTTTTATACTTAAATAATATGAGTAGAAAAAACATGTTTTTAAATCTTACTATAGTATAGTCTTGTTACAAGACTATACTTAATATATATGAAAGAATTAACTAAGGGTTTATCATAAAAATTCAGAAATTTTCTGCGGGCGTGGTTTTTTCATATCTACTGCTAAGCTTCTTTATTTTCTTAAGTCTTAATATTATAATAATTAAAAATAAAATCAGGGTGGCAATAATAATTATCAGGAGAACTGTTCCATTTATCATTGGTTTTTCAATTTTAATGATTTTAAACATATCACTGCCTGTTCCAATTTTATCCTCGTGGTTAACTTTAACATAAAAAATATAATCGCCAGACTCAATATTTTTTGGAATCTTGAGTTTCTTATTAAAAAATAACTTATCTTTTATAGAAAGTATTTCTTCTTCTGATACAATAGATTCACCATTGCTATTTCTTATATCATAAACTGTCTTTATATTAATTAAACCAACTTTTTCTAAACTAGTGATGTTTATCCCTGCAACTACAGATTTTCCACTTTGAATTTCTTTAAATCTCTGGGGTATTCTCACTTCAACATTAAAACTAGGCTCTAATGGCTGTACTTCAATAAAAACAGGAACTTGTTTTGTAATATCACCACTAGATGCAATTATTTTTCCAATATAAAGATCTGGCTCAGTTTCTAAAAATGTAATAATATCTACTCTCTGTCTTATTGTCTCAGAAGGTGTTAAATTAATTTCTTTTTTGTCAAACATCTTATTTCCGAATTTTATTAAATCCATATCTTTTTCTAGTTTTATTTTTAATGGCAATCTGCAAGTATTATTTATTCGTATGTATAACCCTCTGGTTTCTCCTTGTCTTAAAGAAGTATTTAAATATAATGGTGTAATCGAAAAATCTTTTATTGGTGGAGGTGGACTGACACCTCCGCCGCCAGTAACCTTTGGAAAATCAAAAACATCTTCTACAGTAAGGTTCACAATATTACTATTAGTGACACCCCCATTACCATCATCTGCAGTAAAAAACACTTCTTCACTACCAAACCAATCAGCTGGTTGTGAAAAACTTACAGTATGGGTCTGTGAATTTATAAGCACATTAATAGTAGAATTCCCTGTTACATTATAAGTAATAGGGTCGTCCTCTGGATCATAGAAATAATTGTCTAAGTCAAAAGCATTTGGCCAAACAGTATCTTCATCCCATGTAAGATTTGGTATAATCATTATTAAAACAGGAGGTTGATTTATCCTAAAAAATACACCTGCAATAGTATAACTTGAGATTTTTTTTACAAAAGGCTTAATATATGGTTTATAGGTAAATGAGAAAATTAAGAAAATAATGCATAAAATAGCTGAAACAACTAATACTGTTCTTCTACCCATTTTTGGCTTTTTAGAATAGTCTAACAATCTATATAAAATTTTGCTTTTGTCAAGCCTTTTCCCACAGCAGCTTATCTTCTTTTTTATACAAACCAATTTCAGTCATTTTTTGAAATTGTAAGTTTGAGAGAATAAGAAAGTTTATACTAATACCAGAATCTTCTTTTGTTTCCTTACAGAGTCTTTCAAGTTTTTTTAATGGAATAGACTCGCCTATTAATAAAAATTTTGCTGAATTATCTTTTTTTTCTTCTAGCAAAATTTTATTTATCTCAGATATTGATTTTAATTTATCAACAAAAATCTGTAAAGGATTTGCACCCCTCCTAAAAGTATCTTCTAAAGCCCTTGCTTTTTCTCCTTTACTCAACTGATAAATTTTAAACTTGCTTATTTGTGTTTCTTGAATAAACTCAAGAGAAACTAATTTATTTACTATCCTATAAGTTGTTGCAACAGGAACATTGGAAAGTTTTGATATCTCACGAAGATAAAACTGCTTTTCTTTGTTTTGCAAAAAAAGTTCTAATATATTCAAAATCTTCTGATCAAACAACTCTTTTAATATAGCTATATTTTCCATATTTTAGATTAGGAAAATATATTTATAAATCTTTTCATTTTTGGAATATTGTTTCATTTTAAAATTTTATATTATTATTTGTTGTTTCATTTTTGAAATGATTTTTGTTTTTAGATTTTGAATTTTAAAACAATGTTTCATTTTTGAGTTAAAAAATACTTTTATAATAAAAATATTGATTAACCGAAAAGTATTTAAATACTAAAATTATAATTATAATGAAAATATTTTTAAAAAAATGGCAAAAAAAGTAAATATTGAATTAACAGACGAGATTCATACTAGGGTAAAAATTATTGCTGCTCTTAAGAAAATCACATTAGCTAGTTATTTACAAAAAGCAGTTGAAGATGCAGTGAAAAAAGATAAAGATATAATTGAAAAAATGAAGGCAATATAATCTTTAAAATGGCAAAAAAATATAAAAAAGAAAAAGTGAGAAAAAGCAAAATATTTGCATTTATAATATTCATCTTAATTTTCTTCACATTATTTAGTCTAATACAAGCAGGTTATGATGAAAATAATAATTCTAATGCTGAAACTACTGGAATGTCTATACAAGAAATAGGAGATAATGAAATACAAGAAAATCCTGAATTAGAAATCAAGGATATAGAAAATAATGAAATACAAGAAAATCCTGAATTAGAAACACAAGAGAATATCAATGAAGAAACTCAAAAAACCACACCAGACTTAGAACAACAAACACAAAGCATATCTGGAGAAACTCAAGAATTAAGTATATACATAGAGGTTGTGGATTCACAAGAGTCAGTTAATGAAAGTGAAAATAAAGAAAATAATGATTTAGTAATTTTTGAAGAAAATGGAAACTGGACAGAAAATAATAACACTAATGAAACAGGGGGTACAGAAGATAACGAGTCTTTGGGTATTGTTTATTATTCTCCTAATAGTACGATAGAGGCAGAGAATGACACAGAAGATAACAAGCCTCCGGAAATTGTTTCTTATTCTCCCAATAGTAAGATATTCACAGATACAGTAACGCTCAATATAACAACAAATAAGCCTGCAGAGTGTAAATATGAATCTAAATATACAATAACAGAAAGTGTAGAATCAGATAATAAATCTTATGAAGACATGAGCGATACATTTAGTACAACTGACACAACCAGAAGAATACATTCAAAAATACTTCTTAACCTAAAAGATGGAATTTATTATTTTTATATAAGATGTAAAGATGAGCATGAGCATATAAACCTTGAAGATCAGATTGTGAGTTTTTCAGTTGACTCTCCACCAACTGCAATTGTAGAGTTAGAAGATAGTGTTTCAGTAGATGGATTAACAATGATTAAAGATGGGTTAATTAAAGTTTTTTTAACAACATCTGAGGATGTGCAAAATGTACCATCCTTAACTTACTCTTTAGATTACTCTGCACCAAAAGAAATAATATTTTCTGGATCTAACTCTGGACCTAGCAGATTTTGGCAAGGTTATATGAAAATTGATGTAGCAAATAAAGAACAGTTAGGCAGATTTTATTTTCAAGGAGTGGATTTAACTGGGCACCAAGGAGAAAAAATCAGTAGTGGCAAATTATTTGTTGCTGATACAAGAAAACCATCAAAACCTATAATAAGCACAACTAGTGAAGAAGACGGATATATAGAACTAGAGTTTTATTATGATGGAAATGATGATGATTTTAACCACTATAATATTTACAGGTCTAGTAGGCCTGGAGTTGGATATACTGACTTATATAGAGAGGATGAAACAGATGAATATTATATAGATAAGTCAGTTGAAGAAGGCAGAACCTATTATTATACTGTCTCAGCAGTAGATGATGTAGGAAATGAAGGGAAAATGTCAGATGAAGTACTTGCAAAATCAGTTATAAATAGAACAACAGAGAAAAAGAGTGTACTTTCAAAAAAATCAAAAGATAAAATCATAAACCTGACAGAAACAATTACAGATCTTATTAATAAAGTAAATTCAATTAATTTAAAATCAGATGATTCTGAAGAACAAGAGATTATAGATGAGTTAGGTAAACAAGAAATAGAAGATGGAAAAGAAGAGTTAGATAAACTTAAAAGAGAAGCAAAAAATCTTGAATTTCGTGAACTAGACGATTCTCAGTTAGATAGGGAAATTAAGAAAATAACAAATAATATAGAAACAATTAAAAAATCCATTCCTGGAGACATAACAATAGAAGAAACAGGAATAGAGCAACTGATTAAGAGAGATGATATAGAAACTGCAATAAATGAGTTAAAAACAGATATGGCTGAAAAAGATAAGGAAGAATACATAAAAGACAATGAAAAGTTAGGCAACAAGATACAAATTAATGTCAATATTAAATTTATTACTTTGAAATATTTAGATAACGCAGAGAAACAAAAAACACTAATTAAAAAACAGTTTTCTAGTGAAGAAGAACTCAACAACATAGATATTATAGAGATTATACCTAAAATAATTGCAGAAAGTGTAGATGATATAGAGATTAAAACTTCTGAATATGAAATAATTAAAAGGGACCCAATTATAAAATGGACTTTTGAGTTAGTTAATGGAAATAGTATAGAATATCTTATAGATAAAGAAATTGACATAAAAGATATAAAAAGAATAAGAACAGCTTCTTTACAAAAAAATGAAAAAGAAAATAAAACTATTTTTACAAGCCTTTCTGTGTTATCAAAAAAAACTAAAGGGATAATTAGCCCACTTACTATACTAATAACAATTATAGCGATTTTGTCAATAGTTTTTTTAAATTATCATTTTTCTCAAAATAGAAAAAAAGATGATATGAATACAGTAACAAATGTAAATTCAAGTAATTCTAATGATATATATGACTTATTAAATAAAGCTCATAGTTACATGGATAATGGGCATCTTGAACTAGCAAGAACATCATATAATTTGATAAGTATAACACTAAGACAAAGAAACTTAGATTATGAAGAAAAAATGATATTGTATGGCAGAGCAATTGAGCTCTATAATAAAATCATATTATTTTTAAAAACTGAGAGTCAATAAATAATAAGTTGTGTTTTCTTTTTTTAGATTTCTTAAGATAATATACAAGAACAATAAGCACCACAATAAGAGCATAAATTATGCTGTACCATGAAAATTTTCTTTCTGTTTTCTCTGGTTTTTCTACTTGTATTTTAAATGTTTCTTCGATTTTTTTATCAGAATAATGTAAAGTTACTGCAGCAGTGTAATTCCCAGCATCTATGCCTTTTGTATTCCAGTATGCAGTTATTTCTTTTCTTTCAAATGCCTGCATTTCTATACTTGGAGTTTCAAAAGAATCAATTTGAATTCTGTTTTTTAATATTTTTACATCAGCGTGGACATCTTGGATTTTATTTGCCCACTCGCTTTTTAATTCCATAACAAAAGGATTTACTTTGCCTTCTTCAAATTTTTCTGAAACAAGCCCAATAATTTTTATTACAAGTGCCCCTATTTTAAAAAATCTTCTCTCTGTTTCAATTGTTGCTCCATCATAAAAAACACTTGCAACTGCAGTATATAATCCTTCTTTTTTTCCTGTTGTTTGCCAGTCAGCATAAAGATTTTCTATAGTGTTTATCGCTAAAGATTTTTCTTGTGTTTCAATGCTTTCAATCTCTTGTCCATCTGGACCATAAATAGATATGTAACCCTTCACACTGCCAATCTCTTCTTCTCCGAGATTTGTAACTGAAACTATAAATCCTGCAGTATCCCCAATATTAATATCAGGAGCTTCTAAAGAAGCTTCAATATATTTGCCAGGATAAGGAACTATAATTTTTATCGGAACTGCAACTGCAGTTACAGCAGATAATGTGCCTTTTGAGCTAATTGGTACCTCCTCTGCATTTATAAACACTTTATGGACTCCTGGCTCTTCTATTTCTTCAGGCAATCTAACTGTTGCAACAAAAACTCCATCCTCACTTACCTCACTTAAAGTTACATAATCTTTTAATTCTCCTTCAATATATAATTCTGCTCTTGTTCCAACTGCAACACCCCTTAATGTAAAGTAAAAAGATTTTTCTATATTTGGCTGAAAGAAAATCACATTATTATCTATACTCCCTATTCCAATAGCAAATACATTTTGAATTAAAAAAATGATAATAATAAAGCAGAGATAAATAAGTTTTTTCATTTTACCTGTCTTTTATTATAACTCTCTATTTGTATATAAAAATCTTTCGTAAAAACTGCTGTGTTGTATGACTCAATATTATTAACACAGCTTTAGCTAATCTTTCAATTCTATAAATTTAATAATTGGTTATAAGCCCAGAATTTTAGTTTAACTTCATGATACATATTTCTTTTTTTCTTTGCAGATACTTCTTCACCGAATATTCTCTTATCAGCAGAGAAAATGCCTTCAGATAAAGGCCATCTCTTCAGTAGATGAGCTTTTCTCTATAAATCAGCTCATCTACTGTATCCTATAATTAGATTGAAAAAGAGGTCTCATGTTTAATCATAAATACTCTCTACATCTTAATACGTCAATGTTAATGAAATAATATTAATAACCATGTGATTATCATTCTGCAAATTTTGTAGGTCCTTATAATCCTTTATATTAAGTCAATTTTGAATTGTAACACAGCTTGTTTATATGTAAGCAAAGGGTTGTTGTCTAATTGGATGTATACTTAATCTACAAAAAGAGGCAATTGTCGAAGAATGAAGAACTCTAAAGGCATTATAGAACAAGAAATGCATGGTCTAAGCATTTTTGTTATTAGTAACTATTTTATGTTATTTTTAAAATTCTTATATCATTAAAAGAAGAATAGATTAATCTTGTTCCAAAATCGTAATAACTTATAGCATCATAAAAAATTCACTAACCTGAAAACAAAAAATAAATAAATAAAGATTAAAATTATACAGATGTTCCTGTTGCTGTTATCAGTGCTTGTCCACCAGGTTTACTTGTATCACTTGGAATAACCATCTTAAAGTCCATATACAAAACATCTAAACCGCTTGTAGGTAAGAAATTAGTGCATACTCTTGTACCAACTGGACCGGTTGTATTTACATCATACCAAGTATTGCCGTTATCTGTTAAATTTGCTACTCCAACACACGTGCCAGAAGCTGTTTCAGTTATATTCCATTGAAATAAATCGCCTGTTCCACCAATCAAATCATCTGCTGAAGCATTACTTACCATGTCTAGATTAACAGTTGTTGAACCAATATTTTCAAGTGTTAAGTTGCCACCATTAGGTGTCCAAGAGCCATTAGTTACTTGTCCAGAAGCCAAAGAAGTTACTTCTGCTTGGGGTTCTCCACCATCAACTGAACCAGTACCAAAGTTTAGTGTATTAACTGTAAAATTAATTTCAGTTACTGCTGAAATTGTAATTATAACAGTACCATTAGAATTGGTTCCTGCTGCTTCTACTGTTGTAAATGTTTCAAAAATTAAAAACAATGCTGCTATTATAGAAAATAACAAAATCACTGAGATTATTATGTTTCTTTTGTTCATTTTTTACCTCTTTTGTTGTTTAAAGATATATTTTTGTATTTTTAAATCTTTCGTTTCTGAAACGATTTTTCACATTTGGAATATTATTTTAAATATTAATGAATTGCAAAACTTTTTAGTATATAATCATATAACCTCCTCTTTATTTCTTATGGAAATAA
>CAZOGQ010000022.1:8042-11242 GCA_964579545.1 Candidatus Woesearchaeota archaeon
ACCAAGAATATTCTAGATTAAAATATTATAGAACTATTGATTATTAGATTATTAAAAATTTAAATTCTTCTAATATTTATGAACTCTTCAATATGCTAATTACTTGAATTTTTAGCAATATACTTCTCTTAAAACCAAAATCCATTATTTTAATTTAATTAATTTTATGTTGTTATAATCTATAATCGTCAATATTGAGTGTTTCAACCATTTTGTTCTCGTAATTTTACGAGAAGAATCAAAGTTTATCATACATCTCTCTTCGACAAAATCAAATTAATTAAAGATGAGAAAGGTCTATTTGGAGCATGCAAAGCTTTTTAGTTAAGTTTTTATATATTTGTTCTCTTAACTGAGAATGATAGATTTTAATGAGCTTATTGACAAGTATCTTGCACGAGAGTTTAGGCCTAAAAAAACTGGTAGATATTACCCTAGTGAAATTGGTTATTGTATCAGGAAAATTTTTTATTCACATAAGATGCCAAGAGCAACTGAAGCTGAACTTTTACGAATTTTTGAAGCAGGCAATAAAATACATGAATTTATAACTGATGTCCTTAAATCTGAGAAAACACCAGAAGTTAAGTTTATTGATTGTGAAAGGCCTATTGAGATTGTAGGAAAAGATTTTGTAATAGCAGGGAGAACAGATGATATTATTGTTGTTAAGTTAGATAATGAAGAGCATATTGTTGAGGTTAAGTCAACTAAAAGGTTAAGAGAAGAGCCACAAAAATCACATATTGCCCAGCTACAACTTTACATGCATGCAACTGGAATTCAAAAAAGTATCTTGTTGTATGTACAAAAAGATAATCTACAAAGTAATTATTTTGAACTAGAATACAATAAAAAAGAAATAGAAAAAATAATGAAGAGATTTGAAAAACTGCATTATTTTATAAAGAATAATGTCTTGCCAGAAGCAGAAGCAAAACTAGATCTTGACACAAAATGGCTCTGTAGATATTGCCCTTGGCAAACTGAATGTGAAGCAGCTGGCTCAAAAGAGAAAGCTTTTTAAATCCTCGCTGAAATTCTGATTTTAAAAAGCTTACTAAAGTTTTAAAAGGTGATTTTATAATGTTGTTTTATGTTTTTAAAACAAAAAGTTGAGGAGAATGAGCCACCACCGAATCTAGAAAAAAGAGTTAGTGGTATAATTAGATATAATAATGGTGAGCCGATTATACAGATACGCGGGGAGTATGCACATAATCCAGGTGGAGTAAAATTTAAGGGAAAATATTATCTTCTTATAAGACATCAAAAAACAGATCCTGGATATTCTAATTTATTATTATATGAAAGCGAGGATGGATTCAATTTTACATTATACAGAGAAAAAGATTGTATCCCTTTTGGTAGTACTGCCTTCACTACTGATGGTAAAGAAGATGCTAGAATAAATGAAGTTTTTTTTGATGGCAAGGAAGGTTTTGCAGTTACCTTTACACCATATTCAAGAAAACACGGACCAGTTGTTGGTTTAGTTCATACTTATGATTTTGAAAAATTCTCTGATTTAGGAGTTGTTCTTTCTCCAAATAATAAAGATGCTGTTTTGTTTCCTAAAAGATTTCCAAAAAAAAGAGCAGATGGCCAGTATATTCTTTTCCATAGGCCAACAAAAGGAGAAAATAATGCTATATGGTCTTGTCGTTCTCCAGATTTAAAACACTGGGGCGAACACCAGGTTGTTTTAGAACCAGGGGAAAAAATTAAATGGGCTGAAGATAGAATTGGGGCAGGATCCCCACCAATTGAAACTAAAGAAGGATATATTTTAATCACACATGGAGCTAATAAAGATAATATACGATATATTTATAATACAGGCATAGTGTTATTGGATGCTGATGATCCCGCTAAAGTCATAAGGGTTTCTAAAGAACCACTCCTTGTTCCAGAAACAAAATATGAAAAAGGGAAAGAAAAAGATATTGTTTTTCCAACAGCAAGGGTTATTGAGCCAGATGGGCAAGTGAAGATTTATTATGGGGCAGGAGATAAATATACTTGTTTAGCAATTACAACACTAGATTATCTTATTTACCACGTCTTACATAACTAGAACTTCTTTCTGTTTAATATGAAAAATATTAATAAAGCAACGAGCGCACCAATTAAAAAGAAGAGCCATGTATAAGGATCTTGTACTGTTGTTATTGTTTTCTGAGTTGCATTAACCATAGCTCCTGCAGCTTCTGGTGCTGTGCCAGCTGCTTCTCTCGCCCCACTTGTTGCTGTCTCAAATATCCTTTCACCAGCCCCCTTTATCTTCTCTACACTTAAAATTCTGATTCCTGAATAATATATTTTAATTAAGAACGCTAAGATTATACTTATAATAGCTGCAGGTACTATTAATTTAACTAAAGAGAATTTTGGAGAAATTAGTATGGAACGGTTAGCTGTTTTATACATATCAATTTTTTTGCCTTTTCTGCTCCAAAAAAAATTCTTGCTTTTTTTCACAAGACCTGTTTCAAGTAGTTTTTTTAAATTATACTCAATTGTATTTATCGGTGTTTTTAATTCTCTAGCTATGTCTGTTTCACTAGCTTCTTTTTCTGCCAGCATCGATAATATTTTCTTGCATTTATCACTTGACAAAACACCTGCTAGTTTTTTTGATTCCTGACCTTCAAGCGAGATAGCCAGATACTTTTTAGCCATAAAAGTAACACGAAAAAGTAATTTATAAATCAAACTATTACTTCAATTTTGTTTGAAGTTAACTGATTTTTCACAATAAGGGTTCTCCAAGAAATGGAAGACATGGAACCCTGCCTTGCATGAATCTCCAGTGTATTTCTTTAGCAGGCATTAATACAAATCCCTTTATATTACTTAAAATCTCTTCTAAAACTCTTGTCTTGTACCTTTCTTTTTCTATCTTTTAACCAGCCCAGCCAGTTTCTAAATAAATTTTCCCAGTTTGTTGATTCATCAAATTCTTTAGAACCAAAATACTCACCGATCATAAAATCTTCTCCAGAAGCTATTTTTTCAATTTCATATAATGAAACATCATTCCATCTTTCTTGATTTTGATTTAACCATGCACAGCAACTTCTAATTAATATTAATTCATTTGCTGGTTTTGATTCTAAAGACGGGAAGTATTCTTATAGTTCTTGAGGAAATGTTGCTTCCATATTTAAAATAACTGAAATTCTTTTTAATTTTTTGTA
>CAZOGQ010000023.1:0-11166 GCA_964579545.1 Candidatus Woesearchaeota archaeon
AAGGATTAGATTTATTTGATATACAACATAAATTGTATGAAATAACTGCATCAGAGACAAGAAATTTTTTTTAGGTGCAAGGGCAGATATTATAGCTGGAACAATCAAGTCATTTACGCTTGGAATAGAACCTGGTTATCCGATAATAGAAGCTATTAGGAGTAAAACATATAAGAAGTATTTTACGAGACAGTTATATCCAGATAATTGGAAAGAGATGTTGGCTTCTACAACAAACTAACAAAGCCTTTTTGAAACATTAAAAAAGCTGCTACAAGTAAAATTATTTTAGGCATTGCAAAAATTAGATTTAAGACAAGAACAAAAACAACAAGAATATCTTGTGCACTTGCAATATCTTTTGTTATTATAAAAGAGCCCTTAATTGCAAGAATAATTATGCAAACAACCATAATACTTGTTGGAATCTTGGTGCCAAAAACCATCAATAATATTATTAACCCAATTATCAAATCTATTATACCAAGTGTTTTTAATAGCATTTTTTATTTGAATTTAAATTTCTATTATTAACATTAATTTAATATTTCAATTACGAGGTTTATCATTAGGATGTTCACTTTTATTTATTAATTCTATGTATAATTACTATGATTATTGATATCTATTATTTATTTTTATCTATTATTTGGTATTTTATTAATTTAAATAGCCCTATATCTTTAGATGTAGATATTAAGTTAAGATATATATTTAAATATCCTTCTCTTTATGTGAGTGCTCCTGTAGCTCAGCTGGATAGAGCACAAAGCCTATGGCGTGTATGCCTCCTAAGCTTGGGGTCGCAGGTTCAAATCCTGTCAGGAGCGTTTTTGAATTAGTAAACTTTATTAATTTGATTTCCTTGGGTTTTTTATGCGCTGGTGGTTTAGTGGCAGAATCTTGGCCTTCCAAGTAGAACTTTAAAAAGTTCTACGATTCAAAAATTAACTACGAAGAAAGCCGATGACCCGGGTTCGAATCCCGGCCGGCGCATTCTATAGTTTTCAACAGATTTTTAAAGGTCTTTTTTATATGTTTAATATGGCAGATGAAAATAAGGATAATGAAAATAAAGATGTTGAAGATAATACAGGGAAAAATGATGAAAATCTTTCTAAAGAAAATACTGCTAAAGAAAAAAGAAAAGTAAAGAGACAACAAAAAAAATTAGAGAAACAAAGGAAAAAACAAGAGAAAAAAGACAAGAGAGAAGAAAAGTCTGGAGAGAAGAAATTGTTGTATGACAGGGTCTACAGGAAATTATTAATAATCCCTGCCCTGATTTTATTACTTTCATTTATTTATATTAGCTCTTTTTATGCTAAAACAGGAGATTTTATTGATAAAGATGTTAGTTTGACGGGCGGAACCACAATAATTGTCTTTGACAAGACAGATATTTCTTCTTTAAGAGAACATTTGCAAGCTAAAAATTTTGGGGTTGTTGTTAGGGGAATTTCTGATTTAAGAACAGGAGAACAAAAGGCATTTATGGTTGAAACAACTTCTTCTGAGCAGGAAATCAAAGATGTCCTCGAAGATTATCTTGGTTATGAGCTAGGGGAAGATAACAGTACAATAGAGTTTACTGGTCCGAGTCTTAGTAAAAGTTTTTTTAAACAACTTATTTTAGCTATAATTTTTGCCTTCACATTTATGGGGGTAGTAGTCTTTTTTATATTTGGAAAAAACATGAAAATAAAGATTCTTCTAATAATCTTTGCTCTGATAACTCCTTTTTTGTTTTTTGTTCTAAACTCAATATCTATTGATGTCGCTTTTATAATATCAGCTGTTGTTTTAATTATTTGTATTATTTTTTACTTGATTTACAGTATGCCTAGTTTCATGGTCGTATTATCTGCTTTTGCTGACATAACAATGTCCATTGCTCTTGTCAATCTACTTGGCATGAAACTTTCAAGTGCAGGTGTTGTTGCATTTTTAATGTTAATTGGTTATAGTGTTGATACAGATATCATGCTTACTTCAAGAGCTTTAAAAAGAAAAGAGGGCACCATCAATTCAAGACTTAAAAATTCTTTTAAAACAGGTATTACAATGACCCTGACTTCTATGGTAGCAGTTTTTGTAGCCCTGATACTTACAACATTTTCACCTATTTTAAAACAAATATTTACAATATTATTAATTGGACTTGGATTCGATATTATTAACACATGGATAACTAACTCATCTTTACTTAAATGGTATCTTGAGAAAAAAGAAAAATGAAACTTGGCTTAAGAATTTGGGTTTTAATTATAGTTTTATCACTTACAGTTTTAGCAATTAATCCAAGTTTTGAAAAAGGAGTACAAATTAAGAGTGTGGAAAAAAATTCTACTGCTTTTGATGAAGGTCTAAGAGTTGGGCAGATAATTAAATCTGTAAATGGGCAGAGAACAGATAATGCAGAAGATTATTCGAAAATAATTACTGAATTATTCTCTGATGAAGAAGATAATCAAGCTCTTGAAACAGAGGTTGTTGAGGCTGGCAGAGAAAATAATAAGACGAAGATTAAATTAACTATAACAACAAAAAAGAACAACTTTATTTTTTTTGTAGATAAGCCACTAGAAATTACTGTTCAAGATGCGCCAAAAACAAGGATAAAGACCGGACTTGATTTACGGGGGGGAGCAAGAGCATTGATTAGACCAGAAAGAAAACTGTCTGTGCAGGAAATGGACGATTTAATTTCAGTTAGTAGTAATAGACTTAATGTTTATGGGCTAAGTGATATAAAAATTAGAGCGGTTAAGGATATGTCTGGTGAATCTTTTATGTTAGTAGAAGTGGCAGGAGCTACTCCACCTGAATTGCGAGAGCTTATCTCTAAACAAGGAAAGTTTGAAGCCAAAATAGGCAATGAGAGTGTTTTTGCTGGCGGAGAAAGAGATATAAGCTCTGTTTGCAGAAGCGATGCTTCTTGTTCAGGAATAGAAACCTGCTCTAGTTCTGGTGGACAGGAAGTCTGTAGATTTAGATTTGTGATCTATTTGAGTGAAGAAGCTGCAGAAAAACATGCTGATATAACCAAAAATCTAGGAGTAAACGTTACAGAATTTGGGAGGTATTTAGATGAAAAACTAGATTTATATTTAGATGATGTGCTGGTTGATTCTTTGCTGATAAGTGAAGATTTGAAGGGTAGAACAACAACACAAATACAAATACAGGGATCTGGAGTTGGTCCAACAAGACAAGATGCTATAAAAGAAGCAGAAGATTCAATGCATAAACTCCAAACAGTCTTAATTACAGGCAGTCTTCCATATAAATTAGAGATTGTAAAAATGGATATTATCTCTCCATTACTTGGAGAAAAATTCAGTTCAGCAATATTATATGCGGGGATAGCTGCGCTAGTTGCTGTTGCTATTATAATTTTTATTAGATACAAGAAAATCAAACCTTCTTTAGCATTACTTTTTACAAGTTCTTCTGAAATATTTATTATTTTAGGGGTGGCTGCTTTAATAAACTGGAATCTTGACTTACCAAGTATTGCAGGTATACTCGCTACAATTGGAACTAGTGTAGATCAGCATATAATTATACTTGATGAATCAAGAACAAAAACTTTAAGTATGAAACAAAGACTAAAGAGAGCTTTATTTATTGTAGTTTCTGCATATTTCACGACTGTTGTTGCTTTATTGCCTTTATATTGGGCAGGTGCCGGCCTGTTAAAAGGTTTTGCAGTTACAACAATAATAGGGATAACTGCTGGCGTGCTAATAACTCGGCCTGCATTTGCAGAGATAATCAAGAAAATAGGAGATTAAGAAAATTTCAAAATGTTTCCGAGGTATCATATATTGTTTGGTTTGTTTTTTTCTATTTTCTTATTTTTGATTTTTCCAAAAATCTCATTGGTAGGCGCGTTTATTATTTTTTTGTCTTCTTTTTTAGTTGATTTTGACCATTACTTAACTTATGTTATTAAAAACAAAGATTTTAGCTTGAAAAGATCTTATAGATATTATTTAAAGATGCGGAAGATTTTTAGAAAAAAATTTAAGAAAAACCCTAAACTAAAATTTTGGGTCCAACCGTTTCATACAGTAGAATTTTTGCTTTTAATATTTATATTTTCTTTTTTCAATATTTTTTTATTTTATATTTTTCTTGGCACATTATTTCACTTTTTTCTTGATATTATTGAAATGCCTTTTAATAAGATTTTAGGAGGCAGGGAGTTTTCATTTATCAGATATCTTATTTCAGATAAAAAAAACTATCTTTAATATTTAGTATATTATGACATGCTTATTTCATCGAAAAACATATATTTTTATATCCTCCAAAATATAAAAAAGAATGAAAATAGCAATTATTGGCGGAGGAGTGATTGGATTGTCTGTAGCATATTATCTTTCTAAACAAGGGATAGGAGTTAATTTATTTGAGAAAGATAAGAAACTTGGGGGGATTTCTTCTTCTTTTAAGGTAGACAAAAAACATGAACTAGATAAATTTTACAGGCATATTTTCAATTGTGATAAACATCTAATTGAAATGATAAGTGAGTTAGGATTATCAAAAGATATAAGGTGGAATCATTCTAAAATGGGTTTGTTTTATAATCTAAAATCTTATGATTTTAGCTCTCAAGCAGATTTTTTACAATTCAAGCCATTAAACTTTTTAGAAAAATTTAAGTTTGGACTAATAACCTTTTATCTTTCAAAATTAAAAAATTGGAAAAAACTTGAAAGCATTTCTGCTGAAAATTGGTTGAGAAAATCTGCTGAAAAATCTTATTTTGTTATATGGAAGCCTCTTTTAACATCTAAGTTTGGCAATGCTTATAAAAAAATCCCAATGTCTTGGTTCTGGAATAAAATCTGGTATAGAATGCATACAAGAAAGAAACTTTTTTCCAAAGAGGTTCAAGGATATTTGATGGGAAGTTTTCAATTGATGATAGACAGTATGGAGAAAATAATAAAACAAAATAATGGAAGAACCTTTACAAATTCTAATATTAAAAAAATATACAGAAAAAAAGACAAGATTATAGTAGAAGCGGGAAAAAAGAAATTTTCTTTTGATAGGGTTATTGTTACAACAGCATTGCCAATATTTTTAATGATGACGAAGGGGTTACCAGAAAATTATAAGAAGAAATTAAGAAAAATAGGTTATAGGGCATCCTTGGTTTTAGTTTTAAAATTAAAGAAAAGTTTTATGCCTTATTATTGGTTGAGTATTAATGATAAAGAAATTCCATTTGTGATGCTAATGGAACACACTAACTTTATCCCAAAAGAATATTATGATGATTTTCCAATACTCTATATCTCAAGGTATACAACTTCTAATGATAAATATTATAAATTTTCAAAGATTAAGCTGATTAAAACATATGCAAAATATCTTAAAAAAATAAATCCGAATTTTGACGAGTCCTGGATAAAACAATCATGGGTTTTTAAAAGTGATTACGGAACACATATTCCAACTTTGGATTATTCTAAAAAAATTATAGATTATGAAACTCCAATAAAAAATCTCTACCTTGCTACAGGTTGCCAAATTTATCCTGTAGATAGGGGAATGTCTGAAAGTATTGCTTTGGGAAAAAAGATTGCGAAGGTTGTAATAGAAAATAAGAATATTTAAATAAACATTAAACCTTAGAATAAGATGAAAATTTTGGTTACTGGCGGAGCAGGATTTATAGGGAGCCATATTGTAGATGCGCTTGTTAAGTTAGGGCATGATGTAGTTGTTGTAGATAATCTATCAACAGGAAGTAAAGAAAATTTAAATCCAAAAGCAAAATTCTATGAAGTTGATATAACAGATTTAGAAAAATTAAAAGAAGTTTTTGAAAAAGAAAGACCAGAGCTTGTAAATCATCACGCAGCTCAGTCTTTTGTTTCTGTGTCTGTAAAAAAACCTTTTTTTGATGCGCAGGTTAATATTGTGGGTAGTCTAAATCTTTTGGAGTGTTGCATAAAAAATAATATTAAAAAGATTATTTATTCAAATTCAGGTGGGGCAAGTTATGGAAATCCAGAGTATTTACCAATAGACGAGAAACATAAAATAAATCCTGTTTGCCATTATGGTATAAGCAAACATACAGTAGAGCATTATTTATTCTTGTATAATCACCTTTATGGTCTTAAATACACAAGTTTAAGATATGCGAATATATATGGTCCAAGACAAGATCCTTATGGTGAGGGGGGTGTTGTTGCAATATTCACAAATAAATTTCTAAGAGGAGAAAGACCCATTATTTTTGGAGATGGGACGCATTTAAGAGATTATTGTTATATTAAAGATGTTGTTGAAGCCAATATTTTAGCTATGAATAAAGGAGATAATCAAGGTTATAATGTGGGCACTGGAGAACAAGTTTCTACCCAAGAGATATTTGATAGACTAAAGAAATTAACAAAATCTGATTTAGAACCAATATATGAAAAAGAAAGATTAGGAGATGCAAAAGCAGGTTCTCTCAACCCCCTTAAAATAAAACAAGAACTTGGATGGCAAGCGAAATATGATCTAGATTCTGGGCTAAAAGAAACAGTTGAGTATTTTAAGAAAAAAGGTAAGGGAAATGAAGAAAGCCAAAAATCAAATAAAACAAAAGGTCTAGATAAACTAGAACTTGGTTCTGGTGAAAAACCCACACCAGGTTATCTACACCAAGATATAACAAAAAGTCATGCCATTGACTTAGATTTTGTATGTAATCCTTGGGAAATCGATTTACCAGAAAATTACTTAACAGAAGTTCTTGCACTTGGAGTGATGGAACATCTAAGATTTGAGGATTTTAAAAAAACCATTGTTTATATGAAAAAACTATTAAAACCTAGAGGTGCATTCTTGTTTGATGTTCCAGACATGAAGATATGGTCTAAATATCTTTATAACATAACTCATGGAAAAGAAGCACCATTTCCACCAAAACATGTTTGGTCAACAATTTATGGGTGGCAAAGATGGCCTGGAGATGAACATAAAAGTGGCTGGACAAAGGATTCTTTGTTTAATCTGTTAAGAGAGATAGGATTTTCAAAAATAGAGGAAGGTGTCCATATCTATACATCAAAAGGAATTCAGAGAGGAAGATTCACCCGTCCAGGAGATGCCCATATATACATAAAAGCAATAAAATAGATAAAGTGAAATATTCTCAATCAATCTCAGCTTTTATGCCAGCATACAATGAAGAAGAAAATATAGAGATTGCTACATTAGAAATTTATGAGTTTCTTAAAAAAAATTTTAAAAAATTCGAGGTTATAATAGTGGACGACGGCAGTTCAGATAAAACTGGAAAAATAGCAGACAGATTATCCAAAAAATATAAGGACATAAAGGTAATTCATCATCCTAAAAATCTAAAATATGGTATGGCTTTAAAATCAGGTTTTGAGAATGCTAAATATGATTTGATTTTTTATACAGATGCAGACAGGCAATTTAATATTTCAGAATTAAAAAAATTTATGCATTATATAAAAAAATATGAGGTTGTTGTAGGTTATAGGAAAAAAAGAAAAGATCCATTTATGAGAATAGTGTATTCAAAACTTTTTAATTTTGCTTTAAGATTTCTTTTAGGTTTGAATTTTAAAGATGCAGACTGCGCATTTAAACTCTGCAAAAGAGAAGTAGTGGACAAAATTAAACCATTAACACAGAAAGAAGGTGGAGTTGATGCAGAGCTTTTAACTAAATCAAAAGCATATGGCTTCAAAATAAAAGAGATTACCGTAACTCACTTTCCAAGAAAAGCAGGAGTATCCAAAGCAATATCATCTTCTAGAGGTTTTTTTGTTAAAATAAAACCAAAAACAATAATTGCATTAATAAAAGAGATATTAGATTTAAGAAAATCTTTGAATTTTTTTACTCAAGAGTAAGTCCAACTTCTTAGTTTAGAATATTTAAATTTTTCGGAGAAAGCTTTATATATATTAAAATTCTTATTTTTTTATAAAAAAGATAAAATGATAATTTCAAGAGCTCCTGTGAGGGTATCTATTGGTGGTGGGGGAACTGATTTACCTTTTTTCTACCCAGAATTTGGAGGAGATCTTATTGCAAGTGCAATAGATAAGTATATTTATGTAACTGTTTCTGAAAGGAAATTTCGTGACCATCTTAGAATTGCTTATTCTAAAACAGAAAATATTAAATCAATAGATGAAATAGAAAATTCAAGAGTAAAAGCAGCTTTAAGATTTCTTGATATTAAAGATATTTTAGAAATTTCAACTATCTCAGATGTTCCAAAAGAATCTGGTTTAGGAAGTTCATCTGCTTTTTTAGTTGCTTTATTAAAAGCATTACATGCACATAAAAAAGAAGATGTTCCAAATAAAGTATTAGCAGAAGAAGCTTGTAGAATAGAAATAGTTGTTTTAAAAGAACCAATAGGTAAACAGGACCAATATGTTTCTACATTTGGAGGGATAAATCATTTAAATATAAATAAAGTTGGTCAAGTAGCTATATCACCTATTAGTATATCTCATGAAGAAATAAGGGGTCTAGAAGAAAATCTTTACATGTTCTACACTAAAATTCAAAGAAGTGCATCAGAAGTGATATCAGATCAGACAAAAAATGCTTTAGATAATCAGGAAAAAATGATGTTGATGAAAGAAATTAAAAATATAGGCTTTGAAATTAAAAAAAGCCTTGAAAAAGGAAACTTAAGGAGATTTGGTGAATGGATGAATGTACATTGGGAAACAAAGAAAAAAATGTCTGAAAAAATGTCAAACCCACAAATAGATAAATGGTATCAAATAGCATTGAAAAACGGGGCATTAGGTGGAAAAATAATGGGCGCAGGAGGTGGGGGATTTTTTTTATTTTATTGCGAGAAAAATGGCCGAGAATTTATAAAAGCTTTAGAATCTACTGGTTTAAAATATGTTCCCTTTAGGTTTGATTTTGATGGATGTAAAATTTTATTTAATGGAAAGTAAAAATGGAAAACAAAGAGTTTGTAGATAAATACATGGAAGAAACAAATGAAATAATAAAAGACATAGGTAGGAACGAGATAAATAAAGCGATAGAAATTCTTTTTGATGCCTGGAAAAATAATAAAAAAGTTATTACTATTGGAAATGGTGGCTCAGCTTCAACAGCTTCTCATTTTGCTTCTGATTTAGCAAAAACAGTTAGTTATAGTAGTTCAGATAAAGAATTAACAAAAGGAAAAAAAGGCTTCAGAGCTTTTTGTTTAAGCGACAATTCTGCTTTACTTACTGCATGGACAAATGATTGTGGCTGGGAGAATGCATATACTGGCCAGTTAAACAATCTTTTAGAAGAAGAAGATATTGTTTTGTTAATTAGTGTGCATGGTGGAAGTGGTTGGAGTGGAAATCTTGTTAAAGCAATGGAATTTGCAAAAAAAAGAAATGCAAAAATTATTGGATTTACTGGATTTAATGGTGGTTTAATGAAAGAGATGGCTGATGTTTGCGTTATTGTGCCTAAGAATTCAACACCACATGTAGAGGGTTTTCATTCTGTTTTACAACATTTAATTGTTTTCAGGTTAAAAGAACTAATTGAAGAATATTCTAAAAATAAAATCAATAATTAAAATGAAATTTTTTGCAGATACTGCAAGTCTTGAAGAACTAAAATATTGTTTTTCTAGAGATGTTAATGATGGCATTACAACAAACCCAAAAATAATAGAAACAACAGGAGATCTTAGTGGGGGATTTGAAACTGCTTGTAGGGCTATATTAGAAAAATATCCAGATGTTCCTGTGAGTTTAGAAACAGATTTAAGAGGCATGGCTGTTGATAAAATTCATTCTAAGCCAGAAGAGGTTAGAGATGTACTGTTAGAACAAGCACATGAGTTAGCTGGTTGGGGGAAAAATGTAGTTATAAAAATTCCAATGTGTGAAGGTGGCTTGTTAGCTACTAAAATCTTGGCTGGTGAGGGAATTAAAACAAATGTAACTGCTTGTATGATTCCTTACCAAGCTCTAAAAGCAGTAGATGCAGGAGCCACATATGTAAGTCTTTTTGCAAATCGTATGTTAGACAGCCATATATTGGAATTATCAGGAAAAAAGCTAGAAGAAGTATTGCAGGACCTAGATTGGAAACAAATAGTTAAAACTGAGAGGGCTAAATATCTTGAACAGGCTTGGTTAATGACCTTAAGCCAAATAACTTATGTTGCTAAGGCACTGGATACTGAACCATCTAATTTGATTGTAGGAAGTATCAGATCCCCAGAAGACATACATAAGATAGCTACTGCTAAGCCGCAAGTTATAACTATTCCTACAAAAATAGTGAGGGGTTTAAAAAACATAGCAGATTTGAAGGAAATAGATAGGTCATTTAGACTTAATAACGTATATAAAGGAGACTCTTTATATCATCCCATGACCCAATACACTCTTGAAGAGTTTGAGAGGGCTGCTGATGCTTACAGAAAACAATTAAATGAAATTTGAATGGAAAGTTATATAAACTTGAAAAATTCGATAAATAATTATGAAAGATGATTTTACACACATGGTTAAATGTTACGGTGAGCAGTTTAGCAGGAAAGGCTCTTTTAAAGAGAACTGGGATGGTCAGATAGCATTAAAATACAAATCTCCAAAATATATCGATTTATTTTTTAAAGAATTTAAGAACCTCAAGAATATTTCAGTACTTGAACTGGGAGCTGAAATGGTGAAATGAGCGAAATGATAATCGAGAAATTTGAAAATATTGGTAAAAGTTATATAGAAGTATGGCAGAAAGGGAAATGGGATAGACTTTGAATTGTGGTATTTAAACATATAAATCTTTAAAAGCATATTAAGATTTTCTAAAAAATGAAAAATATTATTTTAATACAGCCAAAAGTGGGACCATTTGATATGCTTGGGACAAGACTTCCTATTGGAATTTTATCCATAGCTGCAATACCTTATCAAAAAGGCTATAATATAAAGATAATAGATCAAAGAATAGATCATAATTGGCAAAATTCTTTGATAAGAGCTCTTAAAAATAACCCAATATGTGTTGGGATAACTTGTATGACTGGAAAACAAGTAACCTATGCTTTAGAAGCTTCTAGAATAGTAAAAAAGCATAGTAATGCCCCTGTTGTGTGGGGCGGTGTTCATGCTACTTTGTTAC
>CAZOGQ010000024.1:0-10914 GCA_964579545.1 Candidatus Woesearchaeota archaeon
TTTACCCATTTTATGTCTTTTCCTATCTAGTAAAGGCGCTATTTTGGTGAATTACCTGCGTCCTTTACTATAGCCTCTTTTTTGCATATGAATTTTATGGTTTTGGAGATTTCAGTTTTTTTCGGAATCATATCTTTGATATAAACTCTTAGGATCAATATACTTAGCTAGATTCCTTTCTATTTCTTTTCTGCCCCCCCTGTGTCCTGTATCTTTTGCATAATTTGTTAATGCTTTTATATACCTTTCCTCAGCTTCTTTTATAGTAATCTCTCCTTTTTTTCTATGTTCTCCTGCCATCATTTGTCTTCTATATGCCACAACATCTTTTTCAAGTTTGCCCCTTAACCTTCGTGGATGGGCTCCAACTATAAAAAACAAAAATCCGACAAAAATTAAAATTATGCCAATAATTTTAACTGGCATAAGACCAACACTTTCTGAAATAACAGCGCCAGTTCCAGCAACTCCTTGAAAAGAATCAAGAATAAAAATTATTCCAATAATAAAAACTAAAAGACCTGAAAGTCTACCCCTATTTTTCATAAACAAATAAGAAAAAGAAATTATATAAATGTTTCCTCACTGATTTTCTGCCAATCCTTTCCTGTCTCTTATTTTCTTGATTGTTATGATTTGTAGTTCTTTTGGCATTCTTTCAAAGTTTTGTTCCTGCAGATTTGAGACTCCACGGCCCTCTGTTGCACTTCTTAAGTCTGAACTCCAGCCAATCATCTCCATAACTGGCAGTTTGGCTGTTATATTAGACTGGCCTCTTTCTTCTTTCAAGTCAAGTAACTGGCCACGTTTGCTAGAGACAAGTTTTGTAACTTCACTCATAAAATTATTTGGAGCTTCAAGAAGATAAGTTTGAATAGGTTCGAAAAGAACTGTCCCTGCCCGCTTCATTGCTTCATAAATAGCATTTCTAACAGCAGGATAAATTTGAGCAGGACCACGATGAATTGCATCTTCATGAAGTTTTGTGTCCATTAAACTTATTTTCAGCTTCATACAAGGTTCTCTTGCAAGAGGGCCAGCTTTTATAACTTGTTCAAATGCATCCATAACCATATCGATAATCTCCCCGATATGGACTTCCCCTCTTGTACAGTCAAGCAAGACATTTCCCTTATAAACATGCCGGTACTGTCTTGCTTCATTATTTGGAATGCCTAGTTCAGCAAGTTTTGCAAACATCTCTACATCTTTTTTCTTTTTTCTTCCTTCTGATATCTCACCGTCTTTAATTGCTTCATACACTTCATTTTCTAAAGGCTCAACATGCATAAAGAAAATATTATGTTTATTTGGACTTCTGCCCTCTACAATAAGACTTTCTTTTAAGACAGTTTCTCTATAAACAACAATTGGCTCTGAAGTTTTAACATCTATACCCTTTTCTGTCCGTATTCTGTTCTCAATAACTTCAAGATGTAGTTCACCCATTCCCATCATTAAATTCTCGCCTGTTTCTTCATTAATTTGTATTGTAATACTCGGATCTTCCTTACTTACTTGTTTTAAAACATCAACTAATTTTGGCAAGTCAGCTGCTTTTGTAGCCTCGATACTCTTAGTAACAACTGGCTCAAATATATGTTTAATTGCTTCAAATGGCTCCACTGGCTGAGAGCTTATAGTCTCACCTGCAAAAATTCCTTTTAAACCAGTTAAGCCAACAATATTTCCAGCAGGAACACTTTCTATTTGTAGCCTATGGGGGCCCTTATATACAGAAACTTGTTGGATTCTTGTTGTTTTTTTTGCAAGATTCATATAAACTTCATCCCCTTGTTTTATTGTACCTGAAAATAATCTGCCCGCAGCTACTTCTCCTGCATGCTTATCTACAACAACCTTTGTACAAACAAATGCTGGCTCTCCATTCTCGTCGCAGTTCAAAAGAGCTTTGCCAAGCTCAGTCTCTGGCTCACCATGCCAAATTCTCGGAATTCTGTATTTCTGAGCTTGTTCTGGATTTGGATGGTGTTTAATAACCATATCTAAAACAATTTTATGTAATGGAGCTTTTTTCATTAGCTCCTTATATTTTTCACCTTGCTGATAATCATCTATTATCTCTTTAAAACTAATATCATACTTCCTCATGTAAGGAAAACTTACTGCCCATTTATGAACAGCTGAGCCAAAAGCAACACTCCCATCTTGAACATTAACTTTCCACTTCTCCTTATATTCTTCAGGAGCAATTTTCTCTATAAGCTCATTAACATTATTTATTATTTTAATAAAACGTTTTTGCATTTCTTCTGGTGTAAGTTTTACTTCACGGATAAGTCTATCAACTTTATTTATAAACAATGCGGGTTTAACTCTCTCCTTTAGCGCCTGTCTTAAAACAGTTTCTGTTTGAGGCATAACCCCTTCTGATGCACAAGCTAAAACAACACAACCATCAACTGCTCTCATAGCCCTGGTAACATCCCCACCAAAATCAACATGCCCTGGCGTATCAATTAAATTGATAAGATAATCTTCTCCTTCAAACTCATGAACCATACTAACATTTGCGGCATCTATTGTAATCCCTCTTTCTTTTTCATCTTCATGAAAATCCATAACAAGCAGCTGGCCTGCTAATTCTTCTGATATCATGCCAGCTCCTGCCAATAAGGAATCTGTTAGTGTTGTTTTGCCATGATCAATATGAGCTGCTATAGCTATATTTCTTATTTTTTCATGCTTATGCATTAATTCCTTGATTTTTTGTGTTTTTTCTTCGGCCATAAGTTAATTTGCCCCCTTATAGTTTATATTCTATAAATCTCTAAATCTTCTGTTTTTTAAATGTTTCTAATATTAAAAGGTTTTAGGTAATTAAATCTCAGATTTTTATTATGAATTATAAAGCAGTAGTTTACTTCTGTTTTCTGTCAGTATCTCTACATAAAGATTTCCAAGATGCTCAAAAACCACTCGGAGAGTGGCATTTACATGCCACTAGTCTATGACTAGTGGTTTTTAACATCTTGTTTTATTAAAAACTGGTGATTATTTGTTGGTCTAATCAAGAAAACGGCAATGAGAACTTCCTTCAACTGTTTATCAATTTGTATTAATTACTTGTTATTTCGGAAATACTTTTAGTTGTTTGGATATACTTCCTAATCGCAAATTTTATAAGCTCTTTTTCTCTATTTCTATTACAAAAGTAAAAAAGAGGAAAAATGAAATATTCTGAATTATGTGAGATTTATGAAAAGCTTGAGGGAACAAGCAAGAGACTTGAAAAGACTGAAATCCTTTCTGAATTTTTAAAGAAGCTTAAAAAAGAGAAAAATAAAGAAATTATCTACTTACTGCGAGGAAGTGTTTTTCCTGATTGGTGTGAAAAGAAAATTGGCATAAGTTCTCAGCTTACAATAAAATCACTTACTAAGGCAACAGGCATCTCGCCAAGTGAAATAACAAATTTATGGAAAAAAATAGGCGACCTTGGCAGAGTTGCAGAGCAAGTTATTAGGCATAAGAAACAGATAACTTTTGGATCTATTAAGTTAACAACAGAAAAAGTTCTTGAAAATATAAAAAAAGTTTCTGAATTTGAGGGTAAGGGAACTGTTGAAAAAAAACTCTCATTGATAACTGAACTTTTATCTTCAGCAAGTCCAATCGAAGCCAGATACATTATAAGAACATTACTCGGTCAGTTGAGAATTGGAGTTGCAGAAGGCACATTGCGAGATTCAATTGTTTGGGCTTGTTTTAATAAGGCAGATAAGAAAGCTTATGATGCTGTTCAAGAATCTTATGACAAAGCAACAGATTTTGTAATTGTTTTTGAAAACGCATGTAAGGGATTAAAAAACTTGGCAGGCATTGTATTACATCCAGGACAGCCAATTAAAGTAATGTTAGCGCAGAAAGTAAAAGAAATTCCAGAAGCATTTAAAACAGTTGGTGAGCCTGCAGCTATCGAATTTAAATATGATGGCTTCCGCTTATTGATTAATAAAGATGAAACTGGCAGGATAAAACTTTTTACAAGACGATTAGATGAAGTAACAACACAATTTCCAGATGTTGTGGAATATGCAAAAAAATATGTTAGAGGAAAGACTTTTATTCTTGATTCAGAAGCAGTTGGTTATGATGCCAAGACAAAAGCATATAAACCATTTCAAGCAATTAGTCAGAGAATAAGGAGAAAATACCATATTGAAAAACTGGAGAAAGAGCTGCCAATTGAAATTAATGTTTTTGATATTGTTTATCATAATGGCCGGAATCTAATAAAAGAGCCATTTAAAGAAAGAAGAAAGTTGTTGAAAAAAATTATCAAACAAGAAAAATGGAAATTCAAACTTGCAGAACAAATAATAACAAAGAGTGAAAAAGAGGCTCAAGAGTTCTATAAAAAAGCTCTTAATTTAGGGGAAGAAGGAGTTATGTTTAAAAATTTAGAAGCTCCTTATAAGCCAGGGTCAAGAGTTGGTTATATGATTAAACTGAAGCCAGAAGAAAGAGATTTTGACCTTGTCATTGTAGGAGCAGAATACGGAACAGGCAAAAGATCTGGTTGGCTTAGTAGTTTTATTCTTGCATGCCGCGACAAGAATAAATTTCTTAAGATTGGCAAAGTCGGAACAGGTATTAAAGAAAAAGAGCAAGAAAAATCTGGTGGTATTTCATTTTCTCAACTCACTAAGATGTTAAGGCCTTTGATTACAGAAGAAAAAGGCCGGCAAGTTAAAATCAAGCCAAAAATCGTTGCTTCAATAACATTTCAAGAAATTCAAAAATCTCCAACTTATTCAAGTGGCTATGCTTTAAGATTTCCCCGCCTGACAACTCTCAGACCAGACAGAAAACCAGGAGATATTACAACCCTCAATGAAATTGAAAAAGATTATAAAAAACAGGAAAGATAAAATGGGCAAAGTTATATTAATAATATTTATTATTATTCTTGGCTTAGTTGCAATATATTTTCATCTTAAAGTTGAAGAAAGAAACCCTTCAAGACAAGAAATAATTGAGTGTGAAGCAAAAGAACTTATCGAAGAAGCTTATTGTTTTACAGAACTAGCTGTTGAAAAACAAAATTATGTTATTTGCAAAAAAATAAATGAAACTTCTCTACGTGACAACTGTTTTGTTTTAGTTGCTGTAGCAGCAGAAAAGAAAATAATATGTAACAGAATACTGGAGAGAGATACTGCAAATATGTGTTTTTTGCTTGTTAGTAAGAAGAATAAAACAAAAGAAGATGAATCTGGCAAGATAAAAAGAATAGAAGAGCCTGAAGGCACAGAAACAACAACACCAAGTCCAACTGCAAGCCCAAACCAAAGTCCAGATGAAAATGAGCCTAGTGAAGAAAGTTCTGGGAGTATAGGAGATTGTAATTGGGCTTGTAAATCCTGGTCTAGTTGCAGTAATAATATCCAATTAAGAGATTGCACATATGTTGGCTCATGTCAAAGAAATGAAGCACAACAAGCAAGAAGTTGTGAATAAATTAGTGTTTTTGATTTATTTTATTCTGGCAATGGTGGGGGAATAGGAATTTTAGGTCCCCACAATATGCAGAGTGAAACTCCCATTGTTATGATTATCAAGATAATCAATATCCATGTTGCTTTTTTCATTTTATTTCTTATTTTTCACTTCTTTTTTATTTTTTAATCTTCTTCTTTAAGTTCAATATAAATTAAATTCTCTGCGCAAGGAGATCCAACAAGCTTAATTACTACATCATTTTCAAGAGTTTTTTCTTGACCCTGAGCTAAAGATAATTCTTCAATTCTTATTTCATCTCTAGTTTCATAAGAAACTTTCATTTCTACAGGAACACTACCACAGCCACCTCCAAATATTTCAATAATATAATCTGTCCCATCATATCTGCAATCTTTTTTATTTACTTCATAAAGTATACATTCTCCTTCTTGCATACATCTTCCATAACCACAACCACTAGGGCAAGTGTAGTTTTTACTCTCTAAGCTATATCTATGGCAAGTATACTCTATAAGTATATTTCCATCACAATAATCTGTCTTAGTTTCTCCAGCAATTGTTATAGTTCCTCTCTTACCATAATCTAAGCCACTATCAGAGTCTATACATATTCCACGCAAATCGGGAGGAAAATCTAGTTTACAATTTTTTTCTACTTTCAAAACTATGCCTAGACCAATCCAATCCCGAGTAGGATCTTCATCAATAATATCTTTCCATTGTTTTTTTTCAGGACCCCAACCATAAGCTCGTAAGATTTTACAGGTTCCTGCCAAATCTTTTAAATGAAATATATTGCCTGAGTCTGATTGCTCTTTTGTATTAACCATATCAAGAGTTACTCCAACAAAATTCCATCCAGCATACATTTGCCTTTCATAAAATGGCATTGGCTCTTCTGCCCAGTATTCTATGGAATGTTCCGTATCCTTAAGTGAACCTTTAACTGTTTTACGAGAATAAACCCAAAAAGCAGTCTGTGAAAGTTCATTTTCATTTATTATGTTAAACTTGCTAGACTCTGGTTTTGGATAAACTCTTGCATAATCTTGTATTTTAGGAATAAATGCATAAATAGCCTTAATATACCTTGGCTCAAGACCACCAACTAACTGTTTAGGATTAGAAAAACCATAAACCAGATTCCAGCCCTTGTATATTGGAACCTGCACTTCTTGTTTTTCTGCAAAAACAAATGCAGAAACTATCAAAAGCATGAAAAAAATACATAGCCTCTTTTTCATATTATTAGATAGTAAAAGATATTTATAAGATTTTTGTTTATTTCTGAATCTTAAACATTTTACCATGACCTGGAATAATATAATCTGCAATTTCAAGAATTTTTTTCCTGCTATTCTTTAACTGCTCTTCATTTTTCATATAAGGGTCTTTATGGTTCATCAAACTTTCTTTATCTATTTTTTGTTCTTCATTATCTGCCCACCAAAAAACATCAGCAGCTATAACAACTTTTCCAAAATCTTTGGTATCAACTACAACAGAACAATGAAACATATCATGCCCTGGAGTTGGAATTATTTCTATATCTGTCCCAGGGACTCTACCTTCATGTTCCTCTATTTTTCCATCAAAAGAATAAATTTCGCTATTATCTAAAACTGCGGCGTTTTCAAATATTCCTGCTAATAGAGAATGATCAAGATGATAATGTGTTAATACAACATAATTAATATCTGTGGGGGATAAATTTTCTTTTCTTAATGTTTTTAATAACAATTTCCTGTCCATTCCAGGGTCAACAATTATATTTAATTCATTCTCTCTGATTAATACAGTTGTTGATGATGCAAATTCTTCATCATCTTCTTCTCTTACATAACCGTCAATCAAAACCTTAACATCCGCCATGTTGTAATAACGCGCCGGGCATTTATAAAGCTATTTTCAAAAAAACATTAGCTTTATAAACATATATTTTTAAATATATAGATGGCAAAAGCAAAATCTAAAGGAAAGAAACCTAAATCTAAAACAGCTAAAAAAGCCAAATCTAAAACAATTAAAAAAACTGCAAGAAAAACAGCAATTCAAAAAACTTCTTTAAAGGTTCAAAATATTGTTGCAACAACTAGTTTAGGAAAACCAGTGCCACTCACTAAGCTAGCAAGAACTCAGAATAATACAGAATATTATCCAGAACAATTTCCTGGTCTTGTGCTGAGAGTGAAAAATCCAAAATCAGCTGTTCTTGTTTTTTCATCAGGAAATTTAGTATGTACTGGAACAAAAAGCATCTCACAGGTTAAACAAGTAATTAATTCTGTTATAAAGCAGTTAAGGAAAATAAATGTTAATATAACAGAAAAACCAAGAATAAATGTTCAGAATATTGTTGCTTCTGGCAGTATAAACATGTCTTTAAATTTAAATTTTTTAGCTTTAGAGCTTGAAAATACAGAATATGAACCAGAACAATTTCCTGGTCTTGTTTATAAGCTAATTGAGCCAACTGCAACTTTCTTACTTTTCAGTAATGGAAAACTTGTTTGTACTGGCACAAAAAACAGACAGCAACTTGAAGAAAGCATGCGACAATTAATCAAAAACACAAAAGAAGTTGTAAAAAGATTTAAGAAGCAGAAAAGGTAGGATTCAACTTTCTTGTAGAAATTCATAAATTTCTTTTTGTTTGTGGCTATTAAGAGAAAAATTGTTTTTTAGGGAGATGACAAGATATGTGTTGCTCCAGCAGAATTAATTGCATTTGAAAAAGAGCTAAGTAAAAGACATTAGTTTTTACCCATTTTATGTCTTTTTCTGTCTAGTAAAGGCGCTATTTTAGTGAATTACTTGCGTCCTTTACTATAGGTATTGATATCTCCAGACTAAAAAATGGTGGATATAAAGCAGCTTTTGGAAATAAAAATCAGGAAAAAATTGCAGTAGCTTCTGTTTATTGGATCATCTTCATGCTTATGGAAAAGCAATACCAGTAGAATCTCATTTTCCCACTACAAAGTGAATTTAGTTTTTTAATATATACACTACTGAACAAAAAAGAATAAATACTCTTATAGTTTTCTTTTAAGATGCAAGAAAAAAAGGTAAAAACAGATGACCTACTTATAGAAGCAAAGAATTTTTTCGATTTTTACAAGAAAGAAGTGGGCAAATCTATAAGAGAGGGGAGAAATGTTATTTATATTAATTTCTCTGACCTGTCTTCTTTTTCACATATTTTATCAGAACAGCTATTGAATAATCCAGAAGAAATCTCGCAGATCTTAGAGCTAGCTTTAGAAGATTCTGGTCTTGTTGTTAATCCAAGAATAAGACTTCTTGACCTACCTAAAACTCACTTCATAAAGATAAGAAATATTAGAGCTAAGCATCTCAACAAACTGGTGTGGGTTGAAGGAATTGTAAGACAAGCAAGTGATGTCAGACCACAAGTAATAAATGCTAAATTTGAATGCCCTTCTTGTGGAACTGTCTTGTCTGTTCTTCAAATTGAAAAAAAATTTAGGGAACCATCTCGCTGCTCGTGTGGAAGGAAAGCCAACTTCAGATTAATAAGTAAGGAGATGGTAGATGCTCAAAGGCTTGTTCTTGAAGAATCCTCTGAATCTCTTGTAGGAGGTGAACAGCCAAGAAGAATATCTGTTTTTTTAAAAGAAGATTTAGTTGAACCAAAAATGGAAGAAAAAACAACTCCCGGAAGCCGTGTTAGAGTGATTGGGATACTAAAAGAAGTCCCTCTTCCCTTGCATACTGGTGCCCAATCAACAAGATACGACCTTGCTCTTGAATCTAATAATATAATCCCCCTCGAAGAAACATTTGAAGAATTAGAAATTGATGAAGAAGATGAAAGGCAAATAAAAGAACTTGCAGCTGACCCGCAAATTTTTGATAAGCTTACAACAAGTATAGCCCCAAGTATTTACGGTTATGAAGAAATAAAAAAAGCTCTTGTCTTACAGCTATTTGGTGGTGTTAAAAAAACAAGATCAGATGGCACTGAAGGCAGAGGAGATATTCACTTGCTGTTAGTAGGAGACCCAGGTGTGGCCAAGTCTGTAACACTAAAATTTATGTCAACTATTTCACCAAAAGGCCGTTATGTAGCTGGTAAAAGTACAACTGGAGCTGGGATAACAGCAACTGTTGTCAGAGATGAGTTTCTTAAAGGATGGAGCCTGGAAGCAGGAGCAATGGTTCTGTGTCATAAAGGTCTTCTTTGTATTGATGAGTTAGAAAAAATGGATCCCTCTGATAGAAGTGCGATGCATGAAGCACTTGAGCAACAGACTGTCACAATAAGCAAGGCAAATGTTCAGGCAACACTTCGAGCTGAAACATCTGTGTTAGCAGCAGCAAATCCTAAATTCGGTAGATTTGACCCAAACCAACCAATTGCCCAGCAAATAGAAATTCCCCCTACACTCTTGAACAGATTTGATGTTATCTTCACATTAAGAGACTTACCAGACAGAGCAAAAGATGAGGCAATTGCAACCCATGTTCTCCTTGAACATAAAAAACAAGCAGTAGGTCAGTTAATAGAAAGAAGTCTCTTTAAGAAGTATATTGCTTACTCAAAACAAAAGTTTAAACCAGACCTGACTGACGAAGCAGTAGATGAAATAAAAAGATTTTATGTTGATTTAAGGAACTCGCCAATAAAATCAAATGAACTTGTAAAACCAATACCAATAAGTGCAAGACAACTAGAAGCCCTAATCAGGCTGAGCGAGGCAAGTGCAAAGTCCCTGCTTAGCAACAAAGTAACTAAAGAAGACGCAAAAAGAGCGATTGATCTTATCAAATTTTATCTAACACAAGTAGGCTATGATTATGAAACAAAAACATTTGATATAGACAGAATAGTTACAGGGGTAACAGCCTCTCAACGCAACAAGATAATTCTAGTAAGAGAGGCTCTTGCAAAACTTGAATCAAGAATCGGCAAGTTAATTCCAATAGAAGAAATTAAGAAAGAACTAGAAGGCAAAGTGGACAAAAAAGATGTTGAAGAGGTGCTCGAAAAACTGACAATTTCAGGGGACATTTTCCATCCAAGAAAAAATTATGTACAGAGGGTTTAAAAATAAGAATAAAATAATGATTATATCATCAAAAAAGATGAAATTGCACCAAAAATATAAAATCGCAAATTTAATAACAGATAAACATCAGATATTAATTGTAAAACATCGTGAATAACAGAATATATTAATAATAAAAAATAAGATATACCTAAATAATAAAAATAGGATGGAAATAAAGCCAAGTTTTCAAAGAGCAACTGCATATAAATACAGAATAGGGGACTTACTTAAAGGTAAGAGTATAATAGATAATGAGAGATTTAAATTTTTGGAGTTAGGCAATAAGAAAATAATAAGAATAAATGTCGTAGCAAATGTAATTGAAAAATTTATTAGTGAGGGAGAAAAAAGG
>CAZOGQ010000025.1:0-10659 GCA_964579545.1 Candidatus Woesearchaeota archaeon
TAATAAAATTGGAAACATTAATTTATAGTAAAAGACATTAATTTTTACCCATTTTATGTCTTTTCTTATCTAGTAAAGACGCTATTTTTGTAAATTACTTGTGTCCTTTACTATAACATTTTTAATAATCTTAAACATCTGATAAGTCATTATAATTACATAAAAGATTGAATTCATTATCAAAACATTAATTAAGAGAATATATAATGATTTTTTGTTATTGATAAAGGCGAACTTAAAATAACACCCTAATCAATTTTCTAAAGATTTTTAAATCAAAATTCCTTTCTTGAAACATGGCCCCGTAGCTCAGCTGGTTAGAGCACTGGCCTTTTAAGCCAGGTGTCATGGGTTCGAAACCCATCGGGGTCATTCATTTCTTAACTATTTTCCAGAGAAGGTTGAAATAAGTTTTAAGAAAATCAGCGATTTTGAAATTATTAATGATAATAACAAAAGGTCTCTCTTCTGCAGAATAAATCGCAATTTTATCTTTAAAAAGGGTAAAATTAATCTGGCTTTTTAAATTACTAAATGTCCTTATATTTACTCTAGAATTTTTGTAGATTTTTTTCATTATTTCTTTATTTTTTGGAGAAGTTATGAGCCTTCCGGATATTTTCTTTTTGTTAAGTTCCTTAAGATAATGGGGGTATTCATATTTTAATAAATCTAGAATATTAAGCTTGCCTCCACCACCAAGCGTATCAAATTCTGGACTTTTTAACAGTTCTCTAACATAGGCCTTTAATCCCGATTTTCCTTCATATATTTGAACAGAGACTTCTTCCTTTATTTCAGATTTTATTGATTTTATATCTTTAACTAACTCTATCATTTTACTTCTTTTTTCTTCTATTTCTTTTAATAAGTTTTCTGAATCTGAAGCATAAAATAATCTCTTGTTTTCTTTTACAGAATAATTTGCCAATCCCTTCACTATAAGGCTGTTAATAACTCCGTAGGCAAAAGACCTGTCAATTGAAAGTTTTTTTGCTATTTTCCCACCAGTCTGCCCAGGATGTTTTACTAATTCCAAATAAACTTCAGACTGGTTCTTTGTTAAACCTGCCTCAACTAATCTCCCTATTTCCATAAAATTATAAAGATGATATCCTTATAAATGTTGTGGTTATAAACAACAACAAACATTTAAATAACCAACTTCATGTCTAATTCCAATTAGATTATTGGAGGGAAAAATGAAAAATGAAATACGAGAATTAGAAGGAGCCATTAATAGAACCATAGAAGAGACACAGAAAGAGGCAGAAAGACAAAGGGTAAATGGAGTTCCAAATCCTACCACTCTTATGAATATGAATGATTATAGGAGATTCCAAGAGGCTCAATTAAATTACTATGAATTAACTCATCCAGGCCCAATTAAAACATTTGCGAGAGCAATAGTTGGGTCAACAAGTTATATTCTTGCGCCTGTTATATTAGCTGGAGGTTTAGTTTATTTTGGAGGTAGAGGAATAATTAATCATCTTAAAAACAAGAGAGGAGTTAATCCCCGTCCTCAAAGATAGAAATTTTTCAAAAACACGAACCTTTTTGGTCACACACCATCGGGGTCATTTGAACACTCAACATCAGTATCATTTTCCGTTAGTTACTGCTATCAGCAAAAATCTTTTAGATTTTTTGGCCCAGAAAAAATCTGGATTTGTAAAGATTTTTCTTGTTTCATTTTTTATCTTTTTCTAAAATTTAAAATTCTTCCATTTACCATATTACCATCATGTAGTAATTCTTCTGAAAATTCTTCTTCTAACCTAAACCCAGCATCTTCAATTTCTTTTTTAATATCCTCTACTGAATTAACGTCTGTGTGAGATTCTAAATGAGTGGGATAAACAGATACTAACCCACTAGGTTTGATTACTCTATAGATTTCTTTATATAACTTTTTTCTATCTTTTAAGGCACTAGAATCATTTTCCCCAACTAAATGAATAATATCATAAAGCAAAACAATATCTATTGAGTTATCTTTTAAATTAGTTTCACTTTTTTTAGAGCTTTTTATTGCTTTTACATTTGTTAAATCTTCTTTCTTTATTTTTTTTTCTAATTGGATCAAAGTTTCAGAATTTTTATCTAGAGCATAAACAATACCTTCTTTATTAACTATTCTTGCTGCAGGAATTGAATAATTGCCCTTGCCACAACCAAAATCTAAAATAATTTGGTTAGGTTTGATTCCAATTTTTTTTAAGAATTTAATCCCTTCTTTTTTCTCCCATTTTTCTATTTCCTTTGCCATTTTAATTACACCCCATACCTAGGACAATAACTTGTTCTAAGAATTCCATTAATATTCTTTTTGTAAAGTTCTGCATGTTCTTTGCTACAAAAAGTCCGAAGACAAGCTCCTGAAAATTCTGGAACTTTTACTTTTTCAAATATCTCTTCTCCTTTCTCAGTCTTGACTCCACAATAAGCGCACTTTTTCTTGAATAAATTCATTCTTCACTCCAAAAATTTTTATTAAACATTATTTCCTCCACATAGCTTTTGAGCTTATTTTAAATTTTTGTTCAACCACTCTTCAACAGAATGAGCTGGTAAAGCTCCAATAAATTCACTAAAAACTTTACCATTCTTGAACATTTTAACTGTAGGTATGCTCATTATTCCATACTCTTGTTAACTGTAGGTATGCTCATTATTCCATACTCTTGTGTTTTTGTTCTTGCATTGTCAATGTTGGCTTTCGTCAAAACAAACTTACTACCATATTCTTTTGCTAATTTTTCTAACACTTCTTTTTCAAAATTCCCATCATTGACTTCAATTTCAGTTTCCATTTTACTATCTTTATATTTTTTTATTAATTCTTCTGTCTTCTTTTTTCTGATTTTTTCAAGTTCATCCATATTATTACTACCAATTAACCTACAATAAATAATTTAATCTTTACCACTTTAAATAATTTACTGAGATGCAAGGTAAACCTTTTAGTTTGATATTTTAATATCTGCTTTATCCTAATAATTTCCATCTCTCTATTTTTATTACCATCTTCTTCTACCGCCGCCTTACAGAATATTCTTAGCTTTTCTTGTTTTAGCATCTGATATCTGTATTTAGTTATTATCTAAATTGATTTCAGATTATTTCCTACAGAACTTCCGTAGGATTTGTATTGATTTATTGTTATTTGGGTTTGCATTTTTTCCTCCAGAGCCCTCGCTAAGCGAAAGCAAAATTTTATATAGTTTGAGAAAGTTACAACTACAACTATTGTTCAGTAAGTTACAACTAACTCGCTGTTTCTAATCTTTCAGGAAATAAATACTTTTAGAAAATAGACTGGCTCGCCCTTTCACAATTGAAATTCAATCTCTGGGTTAAAACCCAGAAGGGTTTCTTTCAAAGGATCGCCCTAAAAAAAGCAGAAGCTCCTGAATAGTAACGCCTATTCCTCAACTATTTGAATGCATCTAATTCTATTTCGCTGAATTATAATTTCTCTCTGCCCTAACCAATTACTAGCCAAGAATTTTTCTTCTGATTGGTGTGTTTCTTGGTTATATGCCCCCTTGGTGTATTTTAAATTACAAAGAACTTGCAAATAGCCAAAATAATCAGTATTGTTGTGGGAAACATAAATATTATATGATTTATCTTTTTCTAAGCCTTTGCTAAGCTTTGTCCTTACTTCGCTTATCGGAATATAATCTTTTCTTAAAAAAGGTTGTTTTTCTGTTCCTGAAAAACATCCACTTAGTGAGATGATTGTCAAGAGTGTTACAAGACCTCTTTTTATCATAAATATAAATAATAAATAGGATTTATAAGATTTTCTCATTAAATCTCATCATTATCCTCAACTTCTATGCCATTTCTCTGCAACACTCTTAATAATTTATATAATTCAAGATCATAAGTATCTAATTGATCATTATAACAATTAGATGGCACCCTATAGCTATCAAGATCAACACTTACAGTAATTAATATACTGCTAGACTTCAGATCTCGTATTTCATGTAAGAAAGTAAAATATAGCAAGTTATCATCTAGCCCCAGATCATAAATAATAACATCATATGAATTAGATAATAGTTTCCCTCTTGCCTCTTTGTTATTCTCTGCTGTTTCAAATACCAAATTTTTGTATCTGTTATTTTTAATTCCTAAATCTTTCATACAATTATCTTGATTATCATCTATAAACCATATTCTAACTAATTCCATGTTTATTCATTTAAAAATGGTTATTTAAATCTATTCTTTCAATAATCAGATTTAGCTTTTTTTGTTTATAGAAAGATTTAAAAAGCTAAATCTGATTTCTTTTAGTATTGGGGAGTTGTTAAAGTAATTTTTGCAGTAATGCTATACCCTAAAAATTATTAATATTAAACCCCGCAACTGCCAAAAAACAAAAGCTGTTTTTAAAAAAGATGCATATTTTGCAGCCAAAACACTCTAAATTAAAACTAGCTGAAGCTGAAAGACTACTTCAAGAATTGAATATTTCTAGAATACAACTACCAAAAACAATGTCAGATGATCCAGCTCTTCCTGAAGGCTGTAAAATTGGAGATATAATCAAAATAGAAAGAAAAACTGATAAAGGAATTGTAGTTTATTATCGTGTTGTCATATAATTTATAAAATGGAAATAGGAAAACAAAAAAAGCGTATTATTGTAAAAAAATATCTGGAGGAACATTCGCTTGTTGAATCAAATATAAGATCGTTCAATGATTTTATTGAAAGAAGAATGCAGAAAATTGTTGATGAGGTTTCAGAAAATCTACAGAATGATGAAATTGAAATAAAACTTAGTAAGATAGAGATTAAAAAACCAAATATAATAGAAGCAGATGGCTCAATAAATCCAATTACTCCAAATGAAGCAAGATTAAGGAGTTTAACTTATTCTGCCCCTGTTTCCTTAGAGATAAGTGTAAAACAAGAAGGACAGATAGAGGAACATAATGTTGAAATTGGTAGAATTCCAGTAATCGTGAAGAGTAAAGCTTGCAATTTAAATGGCATGACAAAAGAAGAGCTAGAAAAAAATTATTTTGATCCTCTTGATCCTGGTGGGTATTTTATAATAAATGGTAATGAAAGAGTTATGGTAATGACAGAAGATCTTGCAGCTAATCAACCATTTATTGAAAAATCAAAAGGTAAACTTATGTTAAGGCTTTTTTCACAGAGGGGAGCTTATAGGATTCCAATATCAATCACTGAAACAAATGAAGGGATAATTGAAATATCCTTTAGCAGATTTAAGAATATACCTGCGATAATCATTCTAAAATCTCTTGGACTAGTTAAAGAAAGTGAAATTTCAAAGGGATTTGGGATAGAAACAGATAGCATCATAGTTAATCTTTATGAATACGCTCAGGTGAGCAGCTCTGAAGATGCAATGATGGAGATAGCTAGAATGACTTCATTACAAGGTACAAAAAAAGAAATTTTAAATAGAGTAAAACAAAGAATTGATTCTTATTTCTTACCACACATTGGAGTAAAAAAAGAAAGTAGATTGGAAAAAGCAATTACTCTCTGTAAACTAATAAAAAATTTCTTAATTGCAAAAAAAGACCCAGGAATGAGAACAGATAAAGACCACTACGCAAATAAAAGGGTCAGGCTTTCTGGTGACTTACTTTCTGATTTGTTTAGAGTTAACCTAAATATTTTAATAAGGGATATACAATATTCTTTACAAAAAATAGCAAAAAGAAAGAAATTTTATTCAATAAAAACAATCGCCAAATCAACTCTCTTCTCGCATAGAATAGAATCTGCAATTGCAACTGGAAGTTGGATAGGTGAGAGAACTGGAGTAACGCAAAACATGGACAAAACAAATTATCTTGCTATTTTATCCCAGTTACAGAGAGTTTCAAGTATGTTAGCAGGTGAGCAGGAAAACTTTCTCGCAAGAACATTGCATCCAACACACTACGGAAGATTCTGTCCAATAGAAACACCAGAAGGAACAGAAATCGGTTTGAGAAAAAACCTGGCCTTGCTAAGTCGAATTTCCACAGCAGTTCATTTTGATGAAGAGAAATTCATCCAGTATATTAAAGACCAAAGAAAAGAAAGTGGTAAAGTAGATGTTTTCTATAATGGAAGATTTATAATTAACATCGAGTCTTATGAAAAGTTTATTAAAGATATAAAAGAAAAAAGAAGGGGTGGGGAATTGCCAATTGAACTTAGTATAAGATATAATAAGTATTTAGAAACCATATTGCTCTCAACAGAAGTTGGTAGAGTTTTAAGACCTTTGATAATTATTAAAAATGGCATAAGCAAACTAAAAAATGAGCATCTTCTGCTTCTTGAACAGAATAAAATAAAATGGGATGATTTACTGAAACAAGGAGTTGTGGAATATTTAGATGCAAGTGAAGAAGAAAATGCCCTTGTATCTTTAACAGAAGAAGAAATAACTCCTGAGCACACACATCTTGAAATAGATGCAATAAATTTTCTTGGAGTAGTCACTAGTTTAGTACCATACGGAAATCATGATCAGAGTTCAAGACTAAATAGGGGTAGTAAAACACAAAAACAAGCTCTCGGATTATATGCTGCAAATTATCCTTGCAGACTTGATACTGATGTCAGTATACTATATTATCCACAAAAGCCGATTGTAAGAAGTTTTGTTTATGATACTCTTAATATTTATCCAGCTGGACAAAATCTAGTCGTTGCTATAATGCCTTATGAGGGCTATAATATAGAAGATGCTATTGTTTTAAATAAAGCAAGCATTGATAGAGGACTAACGAGAAGCACATATTTTAGGCCATATAAAGCTATAGAATTAAATTATGCAGGCGGTCTGTCAGATGAAATTGGCATTCCAAGTAAAGATACAGGTGGATACAAAACAGAAGAAAGTTATAAATATTTAGAAGAAGATGGGATTGTTTACCCTGAAGCAGCATTAAATGCAGGGGAGGTTATAATAGGAAAAATCTCTCCACCAAAGTTTTTATCAGAAGCTAGAGAAATAACAGTAAAAACAAAAAAGGAAAGCAGCATTGTTATAAGGCAAGAAGAAAAAGGAACAATAGACTCTGTTTTCTTAACAATAGACAATGAAGGCAATAAAATTGTACAAGTAAGAACAAGAGATGAAAGAATTCCTGAATTGGGCGACAAGTTTTCCACATCACACGGACAGAAGGGTGTGGTCGGCTTCTTAGCCAAAGAAGAAGATATACCATTCACATCAAAAGGAATCAGGCCAGACTTAATATTTAACCCCCACAGTGTTCCAAGCAGAATGACTGTTGGTTATCTTATTGAGCTTCTTGCAGGAAAGGTTGGTTGCGTTTCTGGGAAAATAATAGACGGCACTTCTTTCTCAGGTCAAAGTATAGAAGAATTAGAAAAACAGCTTAAGAATTTAGGATTCAGGTATGATGGAAAAGAAACAGTATATGATGGAATAACCGGAAAGATAATGGCTGCAAGAATTTTCATTGGAAATATGTACTATCTAAAACTAAAATATATGGTTAATAATAAAATGCATGCAAGAGCATCTGGAAAAGTTGCCTTGCTAACAAGACAACCTGTTGAAGGAAGATCAAGAGGCGGAGCTTTAAGGTTGGGAGAAATGGAGCAGCAGGCTCTCGTAGCACACGGTTCATCTTTGCTCTTGAAAGAGAGATATGATTCAGACAAAGTTGTAGTACATATATGCAAAAAGTGCGGTTCAATAGCAATAAAAGACACTATAAGAAATAAAATATATTGCCCTCTCTGTAAGAGTCTAGAAGTAGAGTCAGTTGAAATATCCTATGCTTTTAAATTGCTTATAGATGAACTGTTTGGTTTACATATCTTATCAGAATTTGATCTAAAAAATAAATACGAATAAAATGGGAACAGCAACATTTGAAGATTTTGAAAAACTTGATATAAGAATAGGAAAAATAATAGAAGTAGAAGATTTTCCAGAAGCTGAAAATCCTTCATATAAAATAAAAGTAGATTCAGGAAAAGATATTGGAATTAAAAAGTCATGTGCCAAATTAGTTAGTAATTATTCAAAAGAAGATTTAATGGAAATGTTAGTCTTATATGTTACTAATTTTCAACCAAAGCAAATAAGGCCGATTGTTTCAGAAGTACTCATATTAGGAGTTCCAGATGGAAAAGGAGAATGTGTATTAATCAAACCAGATAAAGAGATTGTTTTAGGAGAAAAGCTATATTAAAATGTCTGACATAATAAAAAAACAAGTTAAGAGTATAAGATTTTCTTTACTTAGCCATGAAGATATCAAAAAAATAAGTGTAGCTAAAATAGTAACCCCAGAACTATATGATATAGACGGGTACCCTGTTGATGGTGGACTCATGGATCTTAGACTAGGGGCAATAGATCCAGGAGTTAGATGTAGGACATGTGGTGGCAGACTAAAGGAATGTCTCGGTCATCCCGGAAGTATTGAGCTAGCTAGATCAGTAATCCATATAAAATACGTTCAATTAATAGAGATGTTCTTAAGATGTTTTTGTATTGAATGTGGTAAAATAATGTTAAGTGAGGATAATATTAAAAAATATAATGTAAGCCAAAGAATAAAAAAAGCAAAAGATGCCAAAAAATGTCCTTACTGTAACCATAACAAAGAAAAAATAAAATTAGAAAAACCAACAACTTTCTATATGGGTAAAAAAAGAATATTTCCAAATGAGGCAAGAGAGATGCTATCAAAAATTCCAGATGAAGATTGTAGATTAGTAGGAGTCAATCCAAAAAGTGCAAGACCAGAATGGGCAATTTTAACCCTCCTATTAGTTCCATCAGTAACTGTCAGGCCAAGCATAACACTTGAATCTGGTGAGAGAAGTGAAGACGATTTAACACACAAACTAAGTGATATAATAAGGGCAAATCAAAGATTATGGGAAAATCTAAATGCTGGTGCACCAGAAGTAATAATAGAGGATTTATGGGATTTATTGCAATATCATATAACTACCTTCTTCGATAATACAACAAGCAAAATACCCCCTGCGAGACATAGATCAGGACAGCCATTAAAGACAATTGTTGAAAGAATTAAAGGCAAAGAAGGAAGAATCCGCCACAATCTTGCAGGAAAAAGAGTTAACTTCAGCTCAAGAACTGTTATCTCCCCTGACCCATTTTTACATCTAAATGAGGTTGGCGTTCCATTTGAAATTGCTAAAATAACAACAGTAAAAGAATCTATAACATCCAAAAATATAGAGAGACTCAAGAAATTAATACTTTCTGAGGAATACCCTGGAGCCAATTATGTAATCAGACCTGACGGGAAAAGGAAAAAAATAACAAAAGAGCTAAAACAAGAAATCATAGATGAAATAGAACCAGGCTATTTTGTAGAAAGACATATGCAAGATGGAGACATTGTTCTCTTCAATAGACATCCTAGTCTACACAGACCCAGTTTAATGGCACATTTTGTTAAGGTTCTACCTTCAAAAACATTTAGATTACATCCTGCAACAACCCCCCCTTACAATGCTGATTTTGATGGAGACGAGATGAATATACACTCACCACAAACAGAAGAGGCGCATGCAGAAGCAAAAATACTGCTTGATGTAAAACAAAATCTAATGAGTCCAAAAAATAATACTAATTTACTCGGTTGCATATCAGATGCAATTACTGGAAATTATGTGCTTGGAAACTCAAAGTTGAATAAAGAAGAAGCTCAGCAAATATTGTATCAAGTCAAAATAGTTTCTGAAATAAAAAAAGATATCGACGGAAAAGAGCTTTTCTCAGAAATACTTCCTAAAATTGATTTTTCTTCGAAGACAAAAGAATGTCTTGGGCTGGACTGCAAATTTTACAATAATTGTAAAAAGGAAAAATGCCCTAATAATTCCTACATAAGTATAAAAAAAGGGAAATTGTTGAGTGGGCTTATAGATAATAATTTATTTGGTGTTGAAGATGGTATGCTTATCAAAGCAATAGACAGAATAAACGGTAGGGACTGTGCTTTTGAAACAATAAGAAAAGTTTTCACAATCGGAACAGATTATTTATCTAGGAAAGGTTTCACAATCTCCCTCCAAGACTTAAATGTTAATGAAAAAGTAAAATATCTGACAAAAGAGATTATAAATGAGGCTAACAAAAAAACAGAAGATATAATAAAAAGATATTATGGTAATACATTAGAAATAATACCCGGCAAGACAAAAGAAGAATCAAGAGAAATAAAAATTCTTAAAGTCTTAAATGAAGTAAGAACAAAGATAGGAAGAATTATAAAAAAAGAGTTTCCAAGAGAAAACCCAGTTAATATAATGATAAATTCTGGGGCTGGTGGGAATATTCTTAACATCACTCAAATAGCTTGTTGTGTAGGTCAACAAGCATTATGGACAAGGCGTATAAATCTTGGCTACACAAACAGGACACTTTCTTTTTTCAAAGAAAATGAATTAGGTTCTGTCTCAAGGGGATTTATAAACTCATCTTATATAAAAGGTCTAAATCCCTCTGAATTCTTTTTTGGAGCCATTACTGGAAGAGATGCTCTTATGGATACTGCACTAAGAACGCCAAAGTCTGGTTATTTATACAGAAGATTAGCTAATGCACTACAAGATATAAGAACAGAATATGATGGAACTGTAAGA
>CAZOGQ010000026.1:0-10457 GCA_964579545.1 Candidatus Woesearchaeota archaeon
ACTTTTATGGCAGATGCATTTATTGTGCCTGCAACTTCTAATTTGTTTTGAGGGTTTGTCGTCCCGATGCCGACGTTGCCCTCAATAATTAATCCCATGGTTGGCGGTAGATAACTCTTGTAGTTTTCTCCGATTGATACACTTTCCCTTAACGAGATTTTTTGAGGTCCTATATCATTTGCAATGCGTAAACCTATTCCTTCGCTTAACTCGTCGTCCCAGGCAAACGAAAGCAACTGAGTTCCGTCTTGAAATATATATAAGCCTGGATCTCCACTTGTAATTGAGCTATTTTTATTTATAGTAATATCTCCTCCTGGGGTAAGTGAAGAATAGCTACCACTATAATCCGAGCCTGTAATATAAATTCCATTACTAGTACTGCCATTTATCTCTAATGCGTATCTTGGCGCTATCGTCCCGATGCCGACATTGCTTCCATTAACAAAAAAGAAATTAGAGACATTCAAACCCTGGCTTATATTCAGCCAGCCAGGAATTACATAAGCTCCTGATTCAAATGTGCCGGGGCTAATAGCAGCAGCCCCGTGGCCGGGGTCTGCTGCTATGGCAAAAGGCATTGAAATAAAAGAAAAAAACATGATTGTAATTACAAATATAAAAGTTAATAATAATTTGTTAGAATTAATAATATTAAATCGTTGATCACTTCTTTCTTTGGCTAGTTTTATGTTGTTATTGTTTATATTATCTCTGCTATTAATCAAATTAGATTGGCTTCTGATTGTACCCTTGTCTACTTTATTAATTGATTCATTAATAGCTGGAAGCTGATTAGACACATTTAATGGTATCTTAACATCTTTTCTATTATTAGCTTTATTATTAATATCTTTATTATTTATATTACTAATGAAATTAAATAAATTTCTCCTTACACCCTTTTTTACAATTTTCCTAACCATTTTTCTTAATGTATTCTGTAACAATTTTCTCAAGTAACTCAGAAATATTAATTTCTTCATCTATTGCAAGCTTTTTAAACTCTTTCCATAAAGGCTTTTGCATTACAATAGTTGCCTTTATTTTCTCTTGCTTGGCGCTTGCTTTAACAGACAATTTATTTTATATGGATTTCCATATTTACATCTTTATTAATATACAGATTTCTGTATATATAAATGTTTCGATTTACTTTTTAATGTGCAAATTTAACAACCCGCTCGCCCATCCTGATGATTGTCTGCTTTATCAATCCCAAGATTGATCATGCAATTATTTATTAATCTAATACTTATTAATTAAAAAATAAAAATTAAGCGAAGGCAATTGTAAAATGTTAACCCCATAAATTTACTTTATTAATCAAAATTAAAATACTAATTTTTAATTTCTTAGGGAGGGTGAAAATCTTTATCTTAACGCAAAGTCAAAAAACAGAATATTTAAAAACCCAAAAAACTATATTATCTCATAAAAGATGGTGTCAGAAAAAGCTATTGTCGTGATTTTGGTTATTGCAATTGTCCTGTCTGCAATTTCAATTATTTTAACAGCTTCTATTAGTGTAAGTAGGCCAACACAATTAAAAATCCCTGGACAAGAAACCGATACTGCAGGCGGAAAAATTTATCTTCAAATAATCCCTCAATCAAGTCCGCCGCCAGGAGTAAGTTAAAATGAAAATAAATTCATTAGTAGTTATTGCAATTATCGCTGTTATAATTGCTTTTGTAAATGCTTCTGTTACACTCGTAAAATTCGCTGATTTAAAAACAGCTTTAAGTGGTTTTACAGGAGAAGAAGGATATGTTAATTTAACTATTATAACTGTGGTTTCAATAAATTTTTCAGATGATTCTATTGATTGGATTTCAGGTTCAGTTGATTCTGGTAAAACTTATGCATGGCTTTATTCAAATGGCACTGTTGCAAATGGAAACTGGACAAATGAAACAACTGGCTTTAATATAACAAATATAGGGAGTGTTAATGCAACTTTAAAACTAGCTGCAGGAGATACAGCTGCAAATTTTATTGGTGGCTCAAATCCTAATTATACATGGAATATGTCTGAAATTGAAGTAGGTTCTTGCAGTGGAGTAGTTAATTTAAATAATGCAATTGGAGGATATATCTATGCTACTGTAAATGACTCATCTCAAGGAACATTATTTTGTTCTAATTTTTCATATAATGATAATTATGATGAAGTGAGATTAGATATAGGAGTTAAAGTCCCTTACGATGCTGAAGGAGTTAAAGCAGATACAATTACTGCAACTGCAGCTGTTGCTTCTTAAATTTTTATTCTTAAGTGTATTGAATATAATGTTGTGTTGCATGATTAATGTAATGTAAACTTTTTGGGTTGCATTCTAAAGAATCAATTAATTAATTTTGGGACATAACCGGTTTTATTAATAAGCTAAAGTATTAATACAAGAATCTTGACTCTACAAAAAATTTAATAAAAACAAGAGAATTTATTGATTTTCAAGAGTAACAAAAAAAAACAGAATATTTAAAAACCCAAAAAACTATATTATCTCATAAAAGATGGTGTCAGAAAAAGCTATTGTCGTGATTTTGGTTATTGCAATTGTCCTGTCTGCAATTTCAATTATTTTAACAGCTTCTATTAGTGTAAGTAGGCCAACACAATTAAAAATCCCTGGACAAGAAACCGACACTGCAGGCGGAAAAATTTATCTTCAAATAATCCCGCAATCAAGTCCGCCGCTAGGAGTAAGTTAAAATGAAATCAAAGCTGTTACAAATATTTGCAGTTATTGCCCTTATATTTGCATTTGTAAATATTTCGCTTGTTGTTGTAAAATTCGCTGATTTAAGAGCAGCTTTAACTGGTTTTGCAGGAGAAGAAGGATATGTTAATTTAAGTATTATAACTGTAGTTGAGATAAATTTTTCAGATGATTCTATTAATTGGATTTCAGGTTCAGTTGATTCTGGTAAAACTTATGCGTGGCTTTATTCAAATGGTACTGTTGCAGATGGAAACTGGACAGCAGAAGACACTGGCTTTAATATAATAAATATAGGAAGTGTTAATGCAACTTTAAAACTAGCTGCAGGAGATACAGCTGCAGTTTTTATTGGTGGTTCAAATCCTAATTATACATGGAACATGAGTGAAATTCAAGCAGGCTCTTGCATAGCTGCAACAGGCACAGACCTTGGAAAATATAGTGTTACAAACGACAGTCAGATGTTTTGTTCTAATTTTCCCTATAATGATAATTATGATGAAGTAAGATTAGATATAGGAGTTAAAGTCCCTTACGATGCTGAAGGAATTAAAGGAGACACAATTACTGCAACTGCAGCTGTTGCTTAAATAAAATAGTTTTATTACAATATTTTTGTTTTAATAAAGTATCTCAAAACAATTAAAAATATCTTTCAGACAATTAATAATTATAGTAAAAGACATTAATTTTTACCCATTTTATGTCTTTTCCTATCTAGTAAAGGCGCTATTTTAGTAAATTACTTGCGTCCTTTACTATAATACAAAATAATAATTATTTAAAGAGAGATTCTTACTGATGTCTACTTAATTACATTAACAAATAATTATAGGTTTTTAATAAAATAAGATGTCAAAAACCACCAGTCATAGATTAGTGGCATTGTAAATGTCACTCCCTAGGTGGTTTGAAAAAATGAGTGGAATTCTGAAGTTTAAAAATTTCTATGTGGAGATACTGTGATAAACTGTTAAGTAAACTCCAAAAGTTAACATTTTTACAATTTAAACAACTTAAATATTGTATTGAAATTAATAGACAAAATAGAAATAACTGTGAAATAATCTTTGAGAATTTATGAATCAAACATGAAAAAGAGCGAGTAATATATTAAGTTAGCAACTTTACTTAACATAAACGAAAGCTATAAAAACAATATTTTTCTTTTTAAAATATGAAAAAACAGGTGATTTTGTTAATCTTTATAGTCTGCATTTTAAATTTAAAATTATCAAGTGCAGCTCTTGGTTTAGCCCCTGCAAAAGTTGAGTTTAATTTTAAGCCATATGAAATACACACAATAAATTATCAAATTTTTTCAGATAAACCAAATAAGACAATAGATATATACTCTGAAGGTATATTGGAAAATTACACAACTTTTGATAAAAAAAGAGTTGTAGGAGCTGCAACATTTACAGCTACAATAACCACGCCTGCAGAAATTCAAGAACCAGGTACGCATAGGTTTACTATTGGGGTGAGAGAAAATACAACCGGGGAAGGGCAGACAGGTTTTTTTGGAACAGCTATTGCTATTGAAGCAGCTGTGTTTGTAAATGTTCCTTATCCAGGAAAATATGCAGATGCCAGTATTTCAGTTGAAGATATAAATGTTGGAGAACCTTTGTTATTATCTATTACAGTAATAAGTAGGGGTAAAGAGAATATAACAGCTAATGTGAATGTTGATATTTATACTGATGGAGACAAAATTGACAGCATTGATTTTGGAAGCAAGTTAATAGAAAGCCAGCAAAAAAAAGATTATGTGAAACAGGTTGATTCTGTTAAGTATGGTGCAGGAAGTTATAGGGCTGTAGCTACAATAAATTATGGTGGGGAAAAACCAGCAACAGCTGAAACAGATTTTAAAATAGGGAGTTTAAATGTTGAGATAATCAACTGGACAAAAGAATTTATTATAGGAGAGATAAATAATTTCAATGTTGAGGTAGAAAGTAAGTGGAATAATGATATAGAAGATGTTTATGCCCAGCTTCTTATTTATAATGATACTGAGATGAATCAGACTATTGTAGATATAAAAACACCTTCTGAAAAACTTAGTAGATGGTCAAGACAAAATTTAACAACTTTTATTGATGCTTCAAGTATTAAAAAAGGAATTTATAACGCAGAAATAAAAGTTTTTTATGAAAATAATTTTACTGGAAAAAATTTTAAAGCAGTTTTTAAAAGCAAGCCAAAAAAAACTATATACATCGTCTTAGGAGCAGTTGTTCTTGTTTTTGTTATCATAATGGTAATAATCATAATCAAAAGAAAAAAGAAAAATAAAAAACAAGTAGAAATATGAAAAAGAGAACAAGAAAACAAAAAAAGAAAAAACCAAAGAAAAAAAAGAGAATTTTTTATATTCTTCTTGTAATTATATTGTTGGTAATTGTAATTTTAGCAGTTAAGTTAATCAAGTCTTCGCTTTTTTTAGAAAAAAGAGAAATTTTAGCAACACTTATTGTCGGAAATAAAATGGGTTTTGATGTAAATGGAACTGCTTTTACATATGGCATGGTCACAAGGGGCGGGAGTTCAACAAGAAGTGTTTTAATTGAAAATTATTATGATTTTCCAATAAAAGTTGAGGTAATACCAAGGGGAGACGTGGTAAATTTTATTAAAAAAAGAAGCCTTATTTTTGAAAAAGGTGAGGTAAGGGAAGTAGGTGTTTCTGCTTATGTGCCAAGAGATACTGAATTCGGCAATTACACAGGAAGCATAGAATTTATTTTTAAAAAATATATATGGAAGTTCAGATAAATCTCATTTATTTTTCTGAATTAAAAATTAAATCTTTAATGTATTGATAAACTTTAATAAATTAATAATAAGTTATACAACCCATACATTCTTAGATAAAATATGTCTCATAGTTTGATAATATAAGAATATGTCTAATGATTAATAAATTTTAAGTGAAACCCAAAAGTTAACATTTTTACAATTTAAACAACTTAAATATTGTATGAAGTTAATAGACAGAATAGAAATAACTGTGAAATAAGCGAACACTGAGCTTATGAATCAGGCATGAAAAAAAGCGAGCGAACCTCAAAGGGGCGAAGCGAGATGTTAAGTTAAAGAATTGACTTTACAACAAAAAGTATTTAATAGTATTTTTCCTTTTAAAGTTATGAAAAAAAAGTGGTTGGTATTTTTAGCGATAGTCTTAATTTTAGTAAATTTAATATCCCTTTTTTCAATAAATCGGCCAACACATCAGAATATAAGTACTTTTATAAGTTTTTTTGAGCATATTGTCAGTTATACTTTTTATGGCCAAGTATTTCTCAGAATATTATATCATTTTAATATTGTAATAGTTCATCCTCTTAATACGACTTATAACTTCACCCCCTATGAAGATTTCACTATCTCATTAAATGTTACTGCAAATGATCCTGTTGATACTTGGAGATACACTCTTGTGAAGATGTCTGATGACTCTCTTGTATATAATAATATTACATTCATACCCAATACAACTTTTAATGCTGTCAGGCAGTCAAACAAGCTAATAGTCTGGGCCAATAATACAAATGGTTCTGAACTATCTGTAGAGATTATATTTTATGTTAGTGTGCCGAATACTGCGCCGATAATCCAGAATATATCTGACCTTCTTGCTTGCGAAGATACTTATTTTTCTTATTTCTTTAATGTAACTGATTTAGATGAAGATGATATCACTTTCTATCTGCAACCAATTGAAAATCCATTTTATGTAAGGAAAAATACAACATTAACACAAGGAAACCTGACAGTTGGAGAAATTTTCTCCTTGTTTTTAAGCAAAATTTGGGTGGATACATATCAGGAAACTCTTTGGGCAATTGACGGGCAGTATGCTGATTATAAAACATTTAATATAATTGTAATAGAAGTAAATCATCCACCAAATATAGAGACTATAACAACTAAGACGGTCTGGGTAAATGAAACTTTTTATTATCAAATAAATGCAACAGATTTAGAAGATGGGACAACTTGGGATGGCAATTTAAGTTTTAACTTGACGTTTTTGTCAGGTACACAATTTTTTGATATAAATGAAACAACAGGTGTAATGAATGTAACTCCAAGTATGGCGCATCTTGGTGTTTATAATATAAGTGTTTGTGTCGTAGATCCTGGTCTTACTAACTCACATGAAAATTTAAGTTTATGTAATACAACAAACGATTCTCTTTATTCTTGCATAAATTTTAGTTTAACAGTTACAGATGAAAATAGGCCGCCAAATATAACTTCTCATTATCCAGAAAGCTTAGTATTAACAATTTATGAAGAAGAAACAATTAATTTTGATATAACAAAATATGACCCAGATGGAACAATTCCTGATAGTTACTGGTATCTGGATAGTAGTTCTATTTTGCAGTTTCAAGATACATATAGTTATACCCCTGGCATAGGAGATGCAGGTTCTCATCAGGTTACTATTGAGATTACTGATGGTGAATTAAATGATTCTATAACTTGGAATATAACTGTTCTTCCAGCTACAATACCCCCTACACCTCCTTCAGCAGGAGGTGGCATATCAACTATTCCAAGATGTGTAGAGTTATGGGCTTGTGGTGAATGGGGTGAGTGCCAAGATTTAGAAGCTGCTTTACAGATGGGGTTAATTGATAAAGAAATAAAAAATAGAATAAATGAGGTTTGTCTTAGAAATTTGTGGGAAAAAGGAGAATGTGGATTTCAGATACGCAAGTGTACTGATATTAATGGTTGCAATACAACATTTGATAAGCCTCCTGAAATACAAGCATGTCAGTTTTCTAAACTGGCAAGTTGTTCTGATAATATAACAAACTGCCATCATGGAAGTTGTGAAATACTAACAGATTGCGGTGGTCCTTGCCCGCCTTGTCCTACTTGTTCAGACGGCATACAAAACCAGGGAGAGCAAGGAATTGATTGTGAAGGTCCTTGCCCATGGGCGTGCCCTGAAGAAGTTCCGCTCAAACTTTCAAAATATATTAAATATCTTTTATTGTTGGTAATCTTCTTGTCAATAGTAATTATAGCAGTGAGGTTGATAAGAATATTTGGAGGAGGTAAAGTAAAGAAAAAATATGAATGTCTCGGTTGCGAATATAAATGGAGTATTCCATTTGGTGGTGGAAAACCAAAAAGATGTCCTAAATGCAGAAGAACCGATATCCGACGGATAAGGTAAAATTCTTTAAATTGATTTTTTCATTGATAAATAAAGATATTATTATTGAGATTAATATTGTCTTACTAAATGCAACTGCTTATTACTTCATAAATTAATTTTATTATCTAATTTGCCTTTAAGATTTTTTTCAGCATCCCAACAAAACTAAAAATATCCAAAAATAACAAATAATTATGGTAAAAGACATTAGTTTCTACCAATTTTATGTCTTTTCCTGTCTAGTAAAGGCGCTATTTTAGTGAATTACTTGCGTCCTTTACTATAATACAAAATGATAATCAATTTAAAGAGAAATTCTCATTGCTGTATGCTTAATCAGACTAACATATAATTAGGGGTTTTTAATAAAACAAGATTTCTATTGATAAATCTAAAAAGTTCAAATAATATAACACTCATTGATAAATCGATTTAGGTATATTGTTAGACTAATAAATCTTTAATTACATTATCTGTAAATTATCTTAATAGAATTATTGCAGCATTACAAAAAACTACTTGAGGGGTAATTTCTGGATAACATAGAATTTTCTTACCAAAAACTTTATAAAGGTTTATACTTACATTATAAGTATACCTACATTGTATGTAATATGAAAAAAAAGAGTAGAAAAAAACAAAAAAAGATAGATAGTATTCTTATTCCTAATTTTATTTTTCAAGACAGAACTTTAAGTGTTCTGGAGGTTATTGTTGAATATCTTAAAGAAGAAAAAAATATGAGTTTTCATGAAATTGCTCTCGCTTTAAAAAGAGATGATAGAACTATCTGGACAGTTTACTCCAGGGCAAGAAAAAAACGGCAAAAGAAGAAAAGAAAAATAAAAAAACAAAATAAAGAAAGGAAAATGAAAAAAATAAAAATAAAAAAGGAAAAATGGAGAAAAAAGGAAGAAATAATGTAAAGATAGTATTATTTGTGTTGGTGATTGCAGCATTTTTCTTAGTTAGAACTTTTGCAACTTCTTCAACTTCAGGAGCTTTGTCAAATCTTACGATTTGGGATGATACTGACATACCAGGCACAATAAGACTTACGAATTGCACCCCAACCTATCCCGAACTTTGTTCACGAAAAGGAAAAACCTCTTCTATGTGGAACACTTATTTTTATGCAAACTACACAAATTCTTCTGGTACAATAAATGATGGTAATTGTACTATAAGATTTAATGAAAGTGGAATTTGGACAGGTTGGGAGAACATGACTTATAACCCAAGTTATGAGAGATTCCAGTATAATAGAAGTTTTAATTATAAAGGATACCTTAATTTTGAAGTTAATTGTACAAATTATAGTTTATCGTCTTCGCTTAATGTTTCAGACACATTTAATATTACAAATTCTGTTCCGTTTATATTCAAATACCCTAATGGGTATATAGATTTTGATCCTCCTTCTGATCCAGATACCCTTCAATGTAATGAAGATTCTTATTGTATTTATAATTTTAGCGCGAATGTTAGCGAAGATGATTATAACGATATTTTAGTTTACAGTTGGGTTTCTGGAGGGAATACAACTGTGATGGAATCAGATTTTACACTCAATAGCTCGATAGGGATTCTTGGTATTAATGTTACAAATGATTCAAATTCAGGAATAGGAAAACAAATAGAACTCAAGGTTGAGGACTCTGGTGGTGTTTCTGATACAGCATTATTATCTATTGACATCACAGCAGTAAATGACTATCCTCAATTTTTAAATTTAAATAACACGAATGTTAATATTGAAGAATTTTTTGAACTTATTTTGCAAGCATCAGATGAAGAAGCTAATGTTCCTTTTATATTCAATGTTACTTTTGTTAATTGCACTCTTGCTAATTGGTCAACAAGAGGAACTAATTGTACATTATTTTATTTAAATGATTATAATGATACAGCAACAAACATAAACTTTACTGCAGAAAAAAATGATGTTGGTGTTTATGTTGTAAACTTTACTGTTCAGGATAATAACAATTTGGTTCAGCCTTACAATGCAATAACCACACGACAAGTAAATTTTACAATAGTTAATTTAAATAGTGCACCGAATTTAACATATGTTTGTGATAATGAGAGAAATGCAACAGAAGACAATGCATTTTCTTGCTATATAAACGCAACAGATATTGATGAAGTTTATAATCTTACTTTTTTCAGTAATACAAGCTGGTTTTTAGACAGTGTTGTGAATACAACTCTTGTAGATTATAATGCTTCTATTAAAATTAGTTTCACTCCAACTGATATTAATGTAGGAAACTGGAGTATAAATATAACAGTTAATGATACTGGAGAGTCTGGCAACTTAACATTAGTCAGGCAAGATTCTGAAGTAATTTGGTTTTTTGTTAATAATACACCTGATAATGTTGTTTTGTATGATTTAAATCCAAATAATAACATGACTGCTTACACTGGAAACCAATATTCTATACAAGTTAATGCAAGTGATGATGACTTATTAATCCCTGGTACAGAAGTTTATGAGGAGAACTTAACATTCTCAGCCAATGTCAGCTGGG
>CAZOGQ010000027.1:0-10347 GCA_964579545.1 Candidatus Woesearchaeota archaeon
CCTCCAATACAGCAAGGTCATTAGCAAGGATAAAATTCTGTTTCCAATATAATGAGACGGCAAAGTCCAATTTGTTTGTTTTTTTAAAAATCTGGAACCATAAATCACTGTTTTTTTATCTGAATTTAAAAGCTTTTTTAACATAAGATTTAATTCCTTTGGTTCATACTCTAAATCAGCGTCTTGAAAAACAATTATTTCACCACTTGCTTTTTTTATTCCAAACCTTATCGCTGACCCCTTCCCACCATTTTTTTTATGAAATACAAGAATCTTTTCTGAAATTTTTTTATTAGATTTTTTTTTGAATTGTTTAATCAGTTGAAGCGTTTTATCAGTCGAACCATCATCTACGATTATTATCTCATAATCAATAAGAAAATTGACATCAATCAGCTCATTCAGAAGTTTTTCAATAAACACTTTTTCATTATATACTGGAATAATTATTGATAATAACATTATATAAAAATCCATAAAAGAATATTTAAATTTAATTAAAAGCAATCAACTTCATAAATTTTTGAATCTTTATATTCAAAAATTTTATTAAAGTTTTTATCAAAAAACTGTTCGCTTTTTTCATCTAATTTAAAAACTTTAGAATCTCTTTCACTTTGCCCAACAAAAATATATGAAATTAAATTTTCTTTAAGCAAGATGCAAGCTTCTTTTTTGTCTCTAGCCTCATAAATATTTTTTGTAATTTTATCTCTTTCTCTAAAGTCAAAACCATGGGTCCACAACCATCCCCTGTAACCCTCAAACACTGTTCTTCCTGCAAGCATTGGAACTGGATGATTGTGCTTGTCAGAAGTTAAAAATATTGCATTTTTTCCTATATTTTCATTAACCCAATTTGCAATATAAATATCATCTTCAGTGTATAGAATATACTGGTTGTTTATAATAAAGCTAGTTGTTAAAATACCAGAAAAAATTGAAAGAGGAATCAGCAAGATAAGAGTAAATTTCCAGTTTTTTTTATTCCAGAGCCATTCAAGAGCTTCTGCCATTAACAAAACAGAGCCAATAAGCCAAACCAGAAGTATTTTTTGATTGTCGTAAATCCATGGCTGAAATTGGATTATATTTACAATAATAAATAAAGAAAGAAAAGCAAGATATATTTTTCTTTTTTTTCTGTTGCATACTACAAAGCCAAGAATAAGCAATAATAGCATTATCCCAAGATTCATAAACCAAAAACATATAAATTTAAAAATATTTAATTTTTCAATCATCCAACCAAGGTTTAACTGAATAAAATCCCTGCCTATTTGACTTTTCATCCATAAAACTTGTGGAATTGCAAGAACAATAGCTGGAATAAAAAAATAAGCTGCTTTTTTTATTGTTTCTCTGATATTTGGGAAGCCAAAGACAAAGAATAAAGATGCAGAAAAAATAATAATCGAAAGATATATATGTGCATGAAATAAAGGAAGGAGTCCTGTCAAGACTCCTAAAAATACTAAGAATTTATCAGATTCTTTGCTTTCCTGTTTGTTTTTATTTTTGTTATTGACATAACTAATTAATCCAATAAAAATAATTAAACCAAGAGCAAATCCAAATAACATTGTTCTTTGAGGTATTAGGTTATTTGTGAAATTCATTAAATAAAGATTAAGTTCAGGATTGTGTGTGTAATCTATATTGTTTTGTAGAATCGAATTAGCAGACAGCGTGTTATTTTTTAAAAAATAAATAAAACCTAGGCCTCCGGAAAAAATCAAGAGAATAAGAGCAAAAATAGCAATTTTCCTGTTCTTTGAAAATCTTAATGAAAGACAGTAAAATAGCGAGAAAAGAGAAAACATCACAATTACTGTTGGAATTAAAATACTGTATCTTAAGTTTACTCCAAGTTTAACTAAAATAGAAGAAAAAAAATCAAATAAACATGGATAACCCATTCTGTGTCCAGAAAGCACAGGATATTGCGGAGGAAAATTATCTGCAAGAGAAAAAGAGTTTATTATAGTTAAATGCAGGGCCATATCCCCCCAGGCATTTAATCCAATGTATATGCCATCTTTTCTTACATCTAGAACAGATGCAGAAACAATAAAAAATGAAAATAAAAATAGTAAAATTATGACAACTAAAGATATTTTGCTTATTTTTCTGATATTAAATTTTAGATCTTGAAATAATCTCTTATGAAAAATAAATAATAGGATAAAAGAAAAAGATAAAGAGACAATAATTCCTCTTAACATATCTGAGAAAATTAGAGAAACAAGAAATGTAAGCCATGTAAAAATAAGGATGCCAGTAACAATAGCAGAGAAAAATCTTTCAATTTCTGTGAACCTGAATTTATACGGATGAATAAAAGAGATAATAATCAAGCCAAGAAAAAAACATAATAAAATTACGATTAATGATAATAACACAGACAAAACATCAATCATCTTAAGTTAATTGTTTACTTTTTTATACTCCAAGAAGAAGGTTTATGTTTATAAATTCGTTTGTAATTTATTTTATTAAAAATCGATAATTGTTTGTTAGTTTAATTAAGAAGACAACATGAGAAATCCTCCAAATGATTATTATTTTATATTAATTATCTCACTCACATTCCATTAGATAACAACCACTTTATTTACATATAAAGTCAGAGGGCACAAAATTATCAGTAATTTTCAAACCCATAAATTTAGCTACTTCAAGCATTTATTATTGATATTGAAATTTGCTTACCTTAAAATAAAACGCCCAGAATTAATTATAAAATGTATTTTATTTCAGGACTATTTTTAGTTGTTCAAAGATATTTCTATATCAAAAACTATACAATTCAAATAAAAAAATAATAAAAAATAAAATTTAAGCTTACGGTGCTGGTTCAACTTCTTTCTCAGCTGCAATATCGCATAATTTTTCTTCCCCTGTTTTTATCTTAATTTTTGGGGCTATTTTTACACGTTTTGGTATAGCCGGAGTAGATGGGTTTAGGATATCAAACATTCCTACTTCATTTTGTCCTGGAACAGCTGTCTTCTCTTCAGAATTTGTTTCGGTTAAGTCTAGATATATAACTTGTATGGCTGTGATATTGATATTATCTGCACCTCTTCTAACCCAAACTTGTAGTTTGTCAGAACCTGCTGCTGTTGGAGCCATACGTGCTCTGTCAATACTTAAACTACTGATTGCTTCTCTACATTCATTTTTAAACTGTGCACTTTCTCCTGCTCCACGAATCATTGGTTCTACAACTGCATAAATTATCACTACTGCGACTAATACTAGAAGTATAATCAATATAGTTCCTACCACTGCTGATATACCTCTTTTATCTTTCATCATTATAACCTCCTTTTCATTTTTAAATATTTATTATAATTTATAAGGAAAATATGTTTAAAAACTTATCGTTTGTGTTTATCGGTGAGGGCACCAGAACTTAAATGCTTGTTTTTATGATTGTCAAAATTATATGCAAAATCAAATTTTGTGGCAGTTGAGTGAGGAAATATAAACACTCTTGCCTGGCTTGATTTCAACACCAATATTCCATGAGTCTGAACTTGCTGTAAATTGCCCCCAACATAAATAAATGCCATTGCCTTGATGCTCATAGTTGAACTCACTGATTTTGTTTGTAAATACTGTGTCTGCAAAAGGAACTATATCAGAAGGACTAACAACTGAGCCATCTGTATAAGCTAAAAAAGAGATGTTATACTCTTCGTCTGTTAATGTGTGGGTCTGGTAAAATTGTTTAGACTCAGAAGCGTGAGTGTTTTTACATTTGATGCTATACCCATTTTCATTTAATGGCTTCCAGATAGTGCGAATGAAATTACCTTCTAAGTCCCATTCCTGGATTTTACAACCAAACCAGTCAGTTGTGAGAAGCGTGTTACGGGGAGTAATATAAGCGCCCCACATAGCATATGTTTCGTCTTTAGCAGATCCTAACTTTCCCCAGCCGAGAACATGAGTACCTTCTGTACTGTACTTATTGAATATTTTATTATCTGAAGCTAAGTCCCCAGCACCTGTATAAAGGTAATTGTCTGATGAATATGCAAGTCCGTGTGCTGCAGGTGTAGCTGGGGAGTCTGTATAGAACTTTGAAAGGATTTGCCCTGTTGGCGAGAATTTCTTAATCCAACTAATATCACCACCAGGGCCACGATCAAGCACCCAGATATCCCCATTCGTGTCAGTAGTAATACCCTGAACACTATAAAATTGATAGTCATTTCGCTCAAAATCCCACCTGTCGCCAAGTGTATGCCCTGTTGTTGCTTTAAAAGTTACTTTTACTTCTTGCTGAAGTGTCTGAGCAGAACCTGTTATTTTAACTTTAGTTGCTTCCCAGGTAGCACCATTATTATCTGACCATTTAAAAGTATCTGGCGTTCCAATGCTGTCAATTTCAATTCGGAAATCCTCAAAGCCACTACCAAGCCAGATAGTATTGGCAATCATATCATTAATTCCAGTGCCAGAAAAAACAGGACTTTCAATTACTTCGCCCCACTTTGCAATGAATGTTCCATCTTTTTTAAATTTTTGAATTCGATGATTTCCTGCATCACTAACATAAACATAATTACCACTAACTGTTAAGCAATAATTACTTTTAAGTTCACCATCTCCTTCTCCGTGAGCCCCCCACTTTCTTAAAAAATTGCCATTTTTGTCATAGACTTTAATGTGTCTTGTATTCTCATTAGTATACCCTTCGTTACAAACATAGAGATTATTATTATCATCAAGTGCAAGCCCCCATGGACCGTAGAATTGATAATCACCAATGCCTCTTGTTCCGCCGATTGTCAAAATGACTTCACCTATTTGATTTAGTTTACTGACACGGGGAGTGCCAAACTCACTTACCCAAATACCCCTTTCGCTGTCTTCAACAGCATAAGCTGGCCAATTCATTTGTCCAAGAGGGAAATTATTATATTCACCCATTGCTCCAAGATTGGGTGTTACTATCAAATCATTTTGTAATGCTAGCCATTTAATTTCTTCATTTGAAAGCGTCCTATTGTAGATAAAAAAATCACAAAGCTTTCCGTCCAAGTAGCTGCTTCCACCATATCTCGTAGCTATGTAAGCATCATATGATGAATCATCTTCTTGATTACCAACGCCAATAGTTATGGTTTCAGTTATATCAATTCCATCAACAAACAATCTAATAATCTTTGTAGAACCATCCCATATCATTACAACATGATACCATTTCTTTTTTTGCAGGTTCATTGAACTTTTTGAAACAGCATCAGCTCCAGAAAAAGCAACCCTGCCTGCTAAGCGGAATTTATTTTCCTCACTGTTCCAATCTGTGAGGTAAAAATCAAAACTCCCTTTATTGTAAATATATGGCTTTTCACCAGTATTAATATCGTCAACATAAATCCATGTTGTTATTGTGGCTTCAGAAAGATTTTGGATATCAACAGCTTTTCCTATGTTAACCATACTGGCAGAACCACCAAAATCAGCTACTTTATTATAGTCAAACTTCAAAGAACTCCCACCACCAGTTGAGGGATGATATCTTAAATATTTATAAGGAACTCCTGTAGCAATGCCATCAGCATTTCCCATCTCATCAGCTGCATCTCCATTAAATGCAAAAGCCCGTAGACAATTCTTATCCATTTTATTCCATCTAAGGGCAAGATCAGTCTGCCTATTGCCTGCGCTGAATCTAAATATATTAGAAGCGGTTTCGTAACCTAAACTAAATCCTTCAACTTTTCTTGTATCTTTGATATCTGAAAGAATCCCTCTTCCTTTAACATCAATTTTAAGAGCTATTTTAACTATTTGGGGAATCTCCTCTGGATTAATTATAGTATATTTTTCTTCACTGTTCTGAATAGGAACATTTCCTCCGAGAATATCTTTAACAAATATTGATTCATCACCATAAATAATTTGAATGTCTGAGATATCAATATTATCACTACCTCTTTTGATTATTATATAGAGGTCATCATTTTGTATATATGCTCTTTTTATTTCAACATCACTTAATATAAAAGCTTCTTTTACTTTTGCCTGCGTTTCTGCATCTCCTAATATATTTCTTGCTATTAAATAAATTACTATAATCATTGTCATTGTCAAAACTATAATTAACATTGTTGCAATAACTGTTGATATAGCTTTTTTATTTTTCACCATCTTTTTGTGTGCCAAATTGTTTACGCTTCTTTTTTGTTTTCTGTATCAATTATTTATGAGTATACCAAAATTCATATTCGCTATTTTTGTTTTTTGGCTTTTTGTCTAACCGGCAGAAACCAAATCTTTCAAACTGCACAATTTGTCCTTGTTTTAAATTCTGTATGTTTTTTTCAGCTAGTCCCACTGTCCATTTACCACCTGGCATTAATATCCTTGTTTTTATATTTTGAGAGACCCACTGAAGCTTTTGTATATTCTTATTTTCTTTTGAAATAAATTCCGCATTTGTAGACTTATCTTTATTTAGTCTAATATTAAATAAATTTAAAAGTCTTATTTCTTGTCCTTTAAACTTCTCATAATCTTGTTTAGCTATATAAATATCTTTATCAATTTTTATTTCTCGTTCTGCTTTTTTATCTGGATGTAACTTTGCCTTGATTTTGCTTATTTTAGGCATATTTTTTATTTTGAGTTTTACTGGTTCTGCTATAAAAAAATATCTGTCTGCTTGTTTATCCAGCATTTTTCTGTTAATTGCATATAGACTATCTATTGGAACAACTATATCATGTTGAGTTAAACTAGTCTGCCTGACAAATTCTTTTATTGCTTGTGGTAAAAAACCACGGCGTTTTAATGATTGGATTGACCATGTTCGTGGGTCGTGCCAGCCAATAAATTTTCCTTCCCTTACTTCTTTCTGTGCTTTAGATTTTGAAATTTTAGCTCCCTCAATTCCTTCGATCCTTATAAGGCCCATATTAATTATTTCTGGTATAGGCCAGCCGAAAAGCTTCCAAATATATTTTTCCATTTCACTTTCAATCATTAAGTCCTTACCACGGATAATGTGTGTAATGCCAAGTAAATGATCATCAATTGCCCAGGAAAATTCCAACAAGGGCCAAACTTTATATTTTTTACCAATACATGGATGTTCTCTGTCTGAAATTCTAAACAGAACACGGTCACGAAAAGCAGGATTTTTATGTTTCATATTTGTTTTTATTCTAACTGTAAAAGAGCCAGGTTTTGTTTTTTTATCAAACATTAACTTCCATCTCCGGATTTGCTCTTTCATATTTTTGTTTCTGCATTCACATTCTCTCCCCCTTTTTCTATTTTCCCTTAAAATTTCTTGGCTACATGAACAAACATATACTTTTTGTTTTTTTAAAAGTTCAAGGGCATATTTATAATAAATTTCCAGCCTGCTTGACTTATAATAAATTGGTTTTTTATATTTAATGTCAAGCCAGTCAAAAGCATCTGTTATTAGCTTATATGCTTCTGGAACAATTTGTTTTTCCTTGCTGCCAATAGTATCGTCCATAATCAATAAGATTCTTGCCTTGTATTTTTCAGCATATAAATCATTTAACAAGTATGTTTTGGCATTGCCAATGTGTAATGCACCAGAAGGAAATGGTGCAAGTCTAAATACCATATTCTTACTTATTTTTGGCAAGTCAGGCAGATCTTCTCTTATTTCTCTGTGTTTTATAATATCTGCAAGCTTAGAAAATTTATCTTTCTGTTTTTCAATGTTTAGTGAATTAACTTCATTAATTGTTTTATTTATGTCTTTTATAATATTTTTAATTTGCTCTTTTTTAAGTCCTTCTTGAAATAATGAAGAAATAACTGGTCCTATCATGGCTTTACCTTCATGTTCAATTGCATTTTTCAATACATAAGCAAGAATCTTATCTTTTGGAATACCTATTTTTTTCATTAAAATAATAAGGAAAGGGGATTTTTAAAAGTTGTTAAGATTTATAAATTTCAATGTTGGTGAGATTATATGAAAGAGAGAATTTGGTACGAAGTTATAGCACTTGATGGGTATGGTGGGATAGACATTACTGTTTATATTAGAGGAAAAAATCTTGCCAACATTCTTTCTATATGTGAAGATGTACCAGGATTAGTAAAACCTCGCGAAGGGGTATTATCGAGAAGACGTGTCCCCTTTGTACAAATACCAAATATAAAAAAAATTGAAAATCCTATTATCTTGTCTACACTTAATAAAATACCTCAAACAACTTATTATATCTTTAAATCAGAATTAGAAAAAGAAATTGAAGCAGTTGTTTGATTATTTCATCCACCAAGTCTTCTTTTGCGTCCTGCAAAATCATCAAGAGCTTTTTTAAAATCAGTTTTTGTGAATTCAGGCCACATTTTTTTGCAAAAATAAAGTTCAGAGTAATCTGCTTGATAAAGCAAAAATCCAGAAAGCCTCTGTTCTTTTCCAGGTCTTATTATTAAATCTGGCTCGCTCTGAATATATAAATTGTTAAGAACTGTTTTTTGATTTATATTCTTAATTTTTAATTTATTTTTTTTAACTTTTTCTGCTATTTTTTTAACAGCATCTACAATCTCTGCTCTGCCTGTGTAAGCAATTGCTAAGTTAAGTTTAAATTTTTTGTATTTTTTTGTTTTTTTCTTAATTTCTTTAATCAAATCCCTCATTTTTTTTGGTAAGATATGCAGTCTTCCAATAACATTAAAGTGTATTTGATTTTCATCAACTCTCTTGTCTTCTAACATTTCTTTTAAAGCTTTTTCAAGCAACTTCATTAAGCGATTTACTTCATTCTTGGGTCTTTTAAAATTTTCAAGAGAAAAAGTATAGATAGTTGTTTCTATGATGCCAAAGTCTTTGCACCATTCAAGGAATTTCTTAAAATTTTCATAACCGTAATCATGACCCCGCCAAGATTTCATTCCTTTCTTTCTTGCGTATCTCCTATTTCCATCAATTATTACGCCAATATGTTTTGGCCATTGTTTTTTTTGTTGTTTTTTCTCCATAACAAGAGGATAAAAACAATATTTATAAACTTTACTCAGTTAATTTTTCTTATAGAAGTTAATTACCCAGACAACAGCCATGGCTATTAGTATTACCGGCACTATTATCATTGATGTGCTTCCTGTCAAATATGGCTCTACTATCCAGACAATTCCTATTATCAGCAACAAAAACGGAATAGTTGGAAATCCTCTTTTTGGTTTGTTTTTTGTTTTTTTCATTTTACCTCCTTTTTTTGTTTTTGTAGGTCAATATAAATTATCAATATTCTTCAAATTTTTTTAATCCTGACTTTCTTTCAAGTCTTTCAAGTCTTTTTTGCATTGCTTCTAGAATATTTTTCATATCATACAAATCATTTGAATGCTTGTCGACTTTATCTTTTATGTCCAGTATTCTTGTCCTAAGTTTTGCTTTTCTCTGGCTAAAGTCAAGATAACCAGACGAATCAGAACTGTAACCGTTACTTGGATTGTGATTAGTATGGCTAGTGCTTGAACTATTGTCTGAACTAGAATCTGAACCCACGCCTGCAAGATTTCCCAAAAATCCTAAAGCAGAGATTCTATCAGAACCTTCGTCTGAACCCAAGCCAGATGAATATACTGAAGTTGTTGGTTCACTTTCTGTTTTTTCAGAGATAATTCCTCTTTTCTGCAGTCTGACTAAATCAATAACATCTCCTTTTCTTTTTCTTTTAAATATCTTGAACATAATCTTATTTATGCACGAGTTTTTTTAAATGTATCGAAAGTTGCAAAACAACACATATAAATTTTTATATTTTTTTAAGTATTGTTGTGTTTTAGAATAATAGTCTAATTTGTTTATGAAGATAAGAGCAACATTTAAAAAAACCTTATTCTTATAAAATATATGGTAAAAGAGGCTCTTGAAATGGATTTTGTCTATAAAACAATAGCTGCAGCATCTCCTGATAATTATTATGCTGGCAATGCTTCAAAATTTAAGAAAAGCCTTGCAAAACAAGGTTTTTCTCTTGACTTGATAAAGTCTGCTGCAGCATCAGCAGCAGAAGAGCATAAAATTATTTATGACTCAGCTTCGGAAACTCTTGAGCCTGTTTATTTTTGGATCGTTGATTTTATGAATGGCATATTTTCAGACAATGTAGAGAAACTTGTCGATAATTTTTCTTCAAGTACTGGTTCAGGGCATTTTTCAGAACTTGGTCTTAAAGCAAGTAAAATGCAGGATGAATCAATGAAAATACTTGGAATGGTAAACGCTGTAATTAAAAGTGTTGTTAATATAATTTATGACTTAAGAGAATTTGAGATTCGTCTTGGACATTATGACGCAGTGAGAAGCAAGGGTAAAGAAGAAGC
>CAZOGQ010000028.1:0-9910 GCA_964579545.1 Candidatus Woesearchaeota archaeon
AAATTCCCATTCCCAAGTTCCTTTAAAATAAATAGCATTTGTTAAAATAAGCCTTATCATAGGATCAACATCCCCTTTAGACAACAAGTCTTTTATTTTGCCGTTAGTTTGCTCTTCAATAAAACTGTTAATTGTCTGCCTTGATTTTTCTGTTTCAGAAACAAAGTCTAAATTCGCTGCCTTTCCACCATAATAGTTTTCAACTGTACTTAAATATTCTTTAAGAAATGGGTAATCTTGCTGAACCCACAACGCATTTCCTGTGCTTAATTGATATTTTTTGTCTTTTTTATTAATAGCATTATAAATTGCTGCAAAATTTGGTCTTAATATGCTGTTTTCTGGAAAATGAAAAACAGATTTCATCTCATCTGCAGTCTGTCCTTTAGCTCCTTCATAAGTCATTGCTAAAGCAGCAGAAATACTATAAGGAGAATAAAAAACATTGCCTTGCTTATTTTTGTTTAGTTCAGAATAGAGTTCAAAGGCAAATTGGTTATTCCCATTTACAACAGACTGAACACCTTGTAAAGTATAACCAGTATCCTCAGCTTGTGGGGGTTGATTTGGAGAATAAGGATATAAAAATAATCCTGCTGCGATAGCAGCCATAGCAGCTACAATAACTATTGCTATAACTGTAATGCTTGCAGTTTTTTGCTTTATCATAACCATGTAATTTAAAACCTCTTTTTAAATGTTGTTTTAACTTCAATCTTGTTTGAAGCTTTAATTTAAAATAAATGGATTATTATTTAAATTATTTATTTCCCATCTCTTTAAGCTTCTTGAATGTTTCTTCTAGCTCTTTATCTGACTGGCTTGGTTTTGATATTGGCCTTCTTGCATCTGCTGCTCTATGGGGAATTATTCTTCTTGGCATGATTCTTCTTGCTCCTCTTGTCGGCGGAAATGGCGGTCTTCCTTGTGCAACTGTCTGGCCCCCTCCTTTCTTGCCTTTTTTCATCTTAAAGATAAACAACTGTAGTTTTTTTCTAAAAATTATTGCTAAAGCTACAAAGATTATCAAAATTATTAAAAGCCATAACCACCAATAGCTTTTTCCAGGTTCTTTTCTTGGACCACAACAAACATCTCTAACATTACAATCATAATCTACTTCTTCCTCATAATCCCAACACTCACTTCTACAATTATAACTTGTACTTGCTTTTTCACACTGTGTTTCTTCAATCTGTTTTTCTACACAAACACCCTTACAACAAAGTCCTTCTGAAGACTCAACCTGGCTTCCACTACAATCTTTATCCTGATTTTCACATACAGACATTAGAACACCTTCTAGATCACCACATGACTTTTCTTGTTGTCTTGGTCTTGAGCAACAAATTTTACTTGGTTCGTTAATACAATCAAATTTATCTAGCTGTTCCCCCACTGCTTCATCGCACTGGGCTCTTGTAACACAATAATGTCCATATTCTTCACAACCACTTATTTCAACACCATCTCCTCCTGAGATGGTTTTTGGCCAGAGTGCATAAATTAAAAATGCAGTATCGCGAATACTCCCAAAACAACCACCACTCTGCTGCTTATCTTCTAAATACCCTATTGCCCCAGATATCTCTCCTGCACTACTGCCTTGCAAAGCAAAAAGTGCAAGAGCGGTGTCATAAAATTCAGTGTAGGGAGAGTTTTCAGCGTGCCAGAAATTTCCTGGTTTTTGTGATGAAATTATCTCGCTAAAATATTCCTGGTCAGTTGTTAAAAGATATAAAAGTGTCTCTGGAAAAAACCTTTTATTATCTGATGAAGAAGCTGTTAAATATGGCAAAAAAGCATCTATTTCTCTGTCTTTGTTTCTTGAAAGCGCATATGTAGCCCATAAAGAACCTTCATAGTTACATTCTCCTCCTTGTTCAAAGCAAACAGCGCCCACTTTTTCTTCTGTCTGCCCATTAGAAGATTCAGCATTTGTTTTACTTGAAACATAAATTATATCTGAACCAGTCTTTCTGTAAAGAAGAGTTGTTTTAAAATCTTTATCACATGAAATCTTAAATTCTTGGTTAAGACAAGAATCTGAAATCTTCAGCCAGTAACCCCGATTATAAAGAGACAAACATCTTCCAGCTCCACCACTTAATTTTCTGTCGCCATTAATATTAATTTCATACTCTTTTTCAGAGTATTCAATAGAACAAGAAGATTCTTCAGTTGTATCGATTTCAAGATACCATTCTAAGTTTTTAGGGGTTATGTTTTGACTAATTAACCATTCTTCTGCTTTTTCAGTACCAGTATTTGCTCTGTCTAATGCAATAATTGCAAGCGCGGTATCTCGCAATTTGCAAGAACTCTTTGGCCAGCATTCATTATCTTTTGAATTATCTAACAAAGCATTCTTGCATTCACTACCCAGAGCCATTAAAGAAAAAGCTTGCTCTTCAAGTGTAAGTTCATCACATCTGTCTCCTATTTTTTCTTCTAAACATGAAATAGCCTTATCCTCTGTTGAATTCTCAGCAGCATAAACACGTGTTAATAAAATTATAAATAAAAATAAAACTACTAACAAAGTAAAAATTACTCTTTTTTTCATTGTCTTTACGAACAAAACATTATTTAAATTTCTTTGCATTTTATTCAGTATTATAAACTTTTATAATCAAAGTGCATTCTATTGGAAGCGGTTGATTATTATAAATATCTTTACATCTTATATAATATGTATTTGAAATGTCCCAATCTACAAAATGTTCTGTTTGATTTGAATAAGGCATATTTATCCCTTCTTCTATATTAAAGTTACAGTCTTGAGTTGAATAATGACAGCTAGACTCTTCATCTGTTATAATCTTCAATTGAGTTCCATCTTTATACGCTCTGATTATCTGGGGGGCTTGCTTATCAACCTTAAGAGTGAAGGTTGTTTTATCATAATCTACATTTCCACCAAGGTCAACGCACTTAAAATAATAGGTATAAGTTCCTTCTTCTAAATCTTGTTGTTGTTTATGTATGTTTTTTCCTGTTTCATAAAATTTAATATAATCAGCTTCATTATTTGTTGTTGAAAAATAACATGTTGCATATCCTTCATTATAGCCATTTGCTGTTTCCACTCCAAGAGTAACTGGAACAATATTTGTTGAACCCTTGATTGTTCCATTTGGCTCTGTATGAATAATATTAAGAGGTTGTGTGCCTTGTAAGATAAATTCGTAGCTCTCTTCATTTTTATTCCTTTCTATACTATCTCCTAACCAGGGCTGATCTTTACATTTAAAATAAAATTTATTTTCCTCGCGATTTTTAATTCCTGTTAATGTTGTTGCACATTTATACACAAGGTCAGCTTCCATTTCCCAGATATTTTCTGAACATTGCATATTATTTTCCATTAACTCGTAACCTGCATTAAGTCTTGACCATCTACACTCAACTGGCTCATTAATATAAACCTCTAAATCAATTTCAGCTGTATCATAAGCAACAGGCATTCCGTTACCAACACTTGTTTTTTCTATTTTTGGGGGCGTTGTGTCTGGGCCTTTTTCAACACAAAAATCAATTACCATTGCGCCAGCATTAAAATTTCCGTTTGCATCTCTACATCTAACATATAAACTATACTCTCCGTTATTTTGTAGTTCAGGAGCTTGAGCATTCATACTAGAAGGACCAGGCAAACTTAATCTTTGAGTATGATTATATAAAAATAAATTATTCTCGCCAAACCAATACTGCATAGATTCAAATGCTGAATCTGGATTTTTTGCATCATATGTAACAAGGTCATAATCAATTTTACATTGACCTGGCTCATTATTTGAGATACCAAACTGAAGAGGTGTGAACGCTTTTATACAACCATCTGTGCTTTCATCATTCCAAATTCTTATTCTTCCAGGGTCTTGTCCTCCAGGGGGAATTTCTACAACTTCCTTATAAGAATGGTCTTTTGTTAAAACTTCAGGCCAGGGTTTAACTCCAGGAGAAGAAACATCTTCGTGTTTTTTCCATATACACATTTCATCGATTGTTCCTACATTTATTAGCTCGCATGCTTGTCCAAGACTCTTACATCTATACTCAGAACAGGGCTTAAGAGGATCTTTATTACACTTCTCGCAGTCTTGCCCGCCAATAGGTGGTTGCCAAGGTTTACATGTAAATTCAACTATTTTTTTGCTTTCTTTTTTATATGTCAAGACAAAAACAAGAATGCCGACTCCAATGCCAATTCCAGTAGAACCAATAAGACCTTTAGAAAGTTTAGGAAATAAAGCATGAACAGCCTTGCCTGCCATAATTCCAGCAAAAGCTCCATAACTTAAAGAATTTGCAATACCTTTACCTAAACCCATTCCTTTCATCATTTGTATAATACTTACTATTGCAGCTCCATAAACAAGTCCTTTCAAAAGATGGCCTGGCACGCCTGTAATTCCCCAGAAGCTGAAGGCTTTTGCTGCGGCTGGTGTTACTGAACTGCCTATTTTGATTAAATCCTCTTTGCTTAATGGTTTTACAGTATTACCAGTTCTGAGAGCCCAACCTGTACCAGAATTGGGATCACTAACTACTGTCCCACCACCATGTGGTAAACCTTCTTTTATGTTATCCAGAGATTTTTCTATAATTGCATTTTCAAGTGTTTCTCTTGAGACATATATATTTTCACTTTTAGATGTGGTGATGCCAGTTTCTCCACTAGGAGTTTCAAAAGGATGTCCCTTGCCAACACTAGGGATATCTATCATCTCTCCCTTATAGTCTGAGATTATAGAACTAACAGAGCTAGAGACGGGTGTTCCAGGAAGAGCAGCTCTAACTAAATTGAATTCGGCAAGTTGTTGTTCATTTAAATATGAGAGAGGTAATTGACTCCCGAATACATCATGTATAGCTAGACCATACTCAGAATCATATATCATTTCTGGTCCCCATCCTGTGTTGATTTCATCACCTTCTTTTAAATCTTTTAAATCTATAGCAGCAGAAATATTTGGAATAGCAAGATTAATCAAAAAGCAAAAAGCTATAACAGAAATAATCAAGTTCAAAATCTGAAATAATGCAACTTTCTTATTGTTCTCTCTTTTTTGCATATATTAAAGAGAAAAAGAATGTTTATAAATTTTTAGTCAAGTGGTTTTGCGGAAATAAGATGGGGTAGTAGGAAAACATATAATTTTCCGTCTTTTGTATCGAATTCATAAGTGATTTCCCATCCTTTTCCTCTGTTAATTCTACCAAAACCCCTGAATTTACCCTCTTTATTCCAGATTTTACCATTATCGTAACCCCATGCCAGATAAGTTGTTTGGTAAGTCTTACCAACTTCAAATGGGAATACTTTACTTACATTATTAGGATTAGGATAATGAACATTCACATTAACCTGACTTCTCCCAGCCCTAGCAGCTTTAACTGCATTTTCTCCTTGAGCTTCAAGATATGCACTTTGCATAGCAACCTCGCCAGCAGCATCCATAAAAGCGGCTTGTTTTGGAGTTAAATCCGGATTTACAGCGGCGTTTCCTATCATTGACAAACCTAAAAGACCTTCAGGCCTAACAAATGCAGGTGGTTGTGTTGTGTCACATCCAAATGTAAGCGCAGCTAATCCTGTCAAACCAGCAACTTTAATTCTCTTTAAATTTTTCATATTTTCTTAAAGTTTCCTTTATTTATAAACCTTTCTATTTTTTTGTTATTACACAGTAGTTATGTAAAATGGTAAGATTCAGGATAATTTTATAAGTTAAAGGGTTCACCATTTTAAATGGAATACGCCGAGAAAGTTTATACTAATAAAAAAGAAATTAACAAAATTCTGAGTAAGCTAAGACGGTTCTCTTTTGAAGAACTAATAAAGCATCAGCATTACGAGTACTCTCTTGTTGAGAAAAACACATCTGAAAGCTTTATTAGAGAGATATTCCCTAAATTTGAGCTTGTTGAATTAATAAAATCAAGAAAAAGAGAAGATGGCAAAGAGAGCTACACGCTCCATTATGTTCTTGAAGACAAAACCTTTGTTGTTATTGTGCTCTCGTTTGAAACCTCTCCGCCCACGATAATCAACGCATTTCACGCCAAAAAGAATTTTAATGGCTTTAAAAAAAGTTTGAGAAAGTACTACAAACCTACCTAACTAAAGGAATTACCAAAGGAATCTTTTGTTTAACTAAACTAGAGTTTTCAATAGCCTGAATTTCAAGCAGTATAAAAATAGACTCTTTTTTTTGTAAAATCTTCAACTCTATATCCTTTATGTTTTTAATTACACAGGGGTCTACACCGCATTCTTTTATAAAATTTGACAAATTCATTATTTCTATTCCAACTATTTTGCCCTTTCCTGTTAAACTAAAAATAATATCATCAAACATAAAGTTCTCTTTTACTTTTTCATTCTCTTGCCTATTCGAGACTATTAAACTATCGCTTAGTTTATTGTAATTGAAATTTTTTCTTTCCATAATAGAACTTAGATCTTTTTGTTTATAAACTTATCTTCTCGCAACCTTACCAGCCATAATTCCAGCAAAAGCTCCATAACTAAGAGAGTTTGCAATATGCTCATCAAGACCCATTGACTTTACCATCTGTATAACGCCAACAATAGCAGCTCCATAAACAAGTCCTTGTAAAAGATGACCTGGCACCCCAGTAACTCCCTAGAATTTAAATGCCTTGGCTGCTGTTGGACCTACTGCAACAGAGCTTTTTGCAAGATCGCCAAGTGTCTTGCCTTTGCCAGAAAGAGTAATTTCTTTTCCACCCTCACCAATCTTAAAAACAAGCCTAGACTCTGCTCCCTTAATACTAATACTAGTAAGTTCTGCAGGCAAATTCCCTTCTTTACCTAAATTTACTATCTGTCCCGCCTTTAAGCCATCAATTCCAATATCAGTATTTTCAAATGATTTTGATATGAACTGATTAAAGTTCTCGTCTGGAAGGTTATGTTTTGAAATATGTTCAATGACCTCATCAAGTGGTATAAATTCGTCTCCTTTCTGAAAAGTATATTTATTGGTTTTAGGGTCATACTCTTCATTATGTGTTATATATATTCCTTCATGATTTACTTTTGTTGATGTTCTTACAATATCTTCTTTAGCACTTACATAACCAATCAAAAAACTAAATTCTACAAGTTAAATAATCAAGTTCAAAATCTGAAATAATGCAACTTTCTTATTGTTCTCTCTTTTTTGCGTGTATTAAAGAGAAAAAGGATGTTTAAAAAATTATGTTTTTTAAAATAATTTTTTAAGCCACAAAAATTCTGAAAAGAATTTTTGATGTTTATAAATTTTTGTTTGATTATGTCTAGCTACTTACTTTGGATATCTAATTGGAGTCTTAGTAATTGTATTGCCAACACGGGTAATTTTATATTTTGGTTGATTTTCGATTTCTTTTTGGTTGATTCCCTCATCATACCTTTTTGTTCTAATTGGAGTCTTAGTAATTGTATTGCCAACACGGGTAATTTTATATATTTGCGCCCCCTCTTGTATGATGATAACATCTCTCCCAGCCCTAGCAGCTTTAACTGCATTTTCTCCTTGAGCTTCAAGATATGCACTTTGCATAGCAACCTCGCCAGCAGCATCCATAAAAGCGGCTTGTTTTGGAGTTAAATCCGGATTTACAGCGGCGTTTCCTATCATTGACAAACCTAAAAGACCTTCAGGCCTAAAAAATGCAAGTGGTTGTGTTGTGTCACATCCAAATGTAAGCGCAGCTAATCCTGTTGCACCCAAAATCTTAAGTTTAGTTCCTAATTTCATATTTTCTTAAAGTTTCCTTTATTTATAAATCTTTTTATTATTTGTTATTATTAAGTAGTTATGGAATTTACAGAATTAAAAATTTTGTTTTTAACAAAAACTTTAATAATCTCTTTTTCGTGTTTTAGTTATGAAAAAGAGGTTAAGGAAAGAAAAAATAAAAGGCAAAAATAAAAAAGCTCAGACAATGCAGATGCCATTTGGAATGATTTTCTCAATATTACTTATAGCTGTTTTTATTGTTGTTGCTTTTATTGCAATAAAATACTTCCTTAAAATGAGAAACTGCAGCCAGATAAATATTTTTGTTGATGATTTACAAAAAAAAATAGATAGTGTATGGAGACAAACATCTGTTTCTGGCGAAGAATTTTCCTTAAATCTGCCATCTGGCATAAAGTATGTTTGTCTCGCAGACTTAAATAAAACAAAAAGTGGAGAGCACAAAAATTTAGCAGATGAATTTAGGGGGGATTTTCAAAACAATTTATTTTTTTATCCTCCAAGAAAAGCTTGCGGCAGGCCATCGGTTAATATAGAACATATAAATCTTACAGGAATAATTAAAGATAAAAATCCTTATTGTTTTGAAAATACAGGAAAAGTTTCTATGGCCCTTAATAAAAAATATAATGAAGCTTTTGTAGAAATTAGTAAAACTTTAATAATATTATTAATGGTTAATAAAGATTTATAAATTTGTTTTTCTTAGTTAAAGAATGGAAAAAAGAGGTAAAATAAGAAAAGATAGTGGGGGGAGTAAACTTACTTATTTTATTTTTATTATCTTGGTTGCGATTATTTTATTAGCTTTTGTTAAATTATTTTATACAGGCTATGTAATTAGTTCTCCTATAGAAGTTATAGCTTCTGTTTTTAATCCAGGTTATGAAAAAGAGTGTGTGAGTTGTGGCGGCGGTTTATTTAATTTATGTGATGAAGAAGAGTGTCTTTCTATAAACAAAAACTGCTTTTTTATTAAGAATAAATTTCCAACAGCAGATAAATGCAGATCAGGTTGCGGAGCTGACATGAATTGCGATAATAAGATAAATGATTATGAGCTACAACTTTTTGTTGGCAAGTGGAAAAGAGGATACATCACAAATAAAGAGTTGATGAATGCGATAAAAGAATCTAAGGGAAAATGATAAAAAGAAGAATAGAAAAGCGCCACTAAATGTGAAAAAAAGAAAATGGGTGAGAAAATTAAACATGGCTTCAAACTAAATAATGTAAACAAGAAGCATAAAAAATCTAACAACCAAATTAGCAAATTTAATAGTCCAATTACAAATCTTAACTGTAGAAGCCATATAAGATATCAAAGAAAACTGGGTTTTATTAATAATAAAGAATTTCAAAATAAGACTATTAATAATTCAAAGAATGATAATGTTTATGATAACATCCATCTTCGTCATCAAAGAAGCGACAACTTTATTGTTAACAGAATTAACAAGCTATTCTTATTTTCAATTTTATTAACGATTATATTACTAATTTCATTAGTTCAAGCAGCTCCATCAATTAGCTCGGTTTCCGGGACACTTCAACATAAACAAAATATTACTATTAATGGAGTGAATTTTGGCGTGAAAGAGCAGGCTACTCCTTTGATTTGGGATGATTTTGAATGGGGCGTGGAGGGCGATCCCGCTGGAGACGGTGGCTGGTCTGTTTATACCGACGGGTACGGCTCTGGGCCAACCCCTTCGATTTCGACGGCGCGGAATAATTCGGGCACGCGATCGCTCTACGCAAGAATTTACGATACCGGGGGGAATGAAACGCAGTGGCAGGGCGCGTATAAGCACTACGCATCATCTTTGAAGATATACGCTTCATTCATGAACCGTTGGGAGATTCCGGGTTCTTATAATGGCCAAGCATCACAGAAAGCAGGGAGAATAACAGCCGACCACGTTTACGGGGGAATACCCAAACTGAGCATGCTGGGCGGCCCGGGCGCCTACCGCGCGAAGGTTGGCCCTCCACACGTGGAAAAGAACACATATGATTGGGGGCCGGGAGAATGGCACAGGATCGAGATGTATTACATACTGTCCGATCCCCCTGGAGCAGATAATGGTTACGCCAATGTCTGGATTGATCTCGCAAGCCGCACCACAGGT
>CAZOGQ010000029.1:0-9531 GCA_964579545.1 Candidatus Woesearchaeota archaeon
CATTGTTTATTTCTATAACAAAAAATTAGGAATTTTATTTTTTTTAGCTAGTTTCCTAACAATTTCTGCTGTTCTATCTCTTGAACCATCATTTATAACTATTACTTCTTTCAATCCAGTATAATCTGTTTTTAATACTGCATTGAGGGTATCCTCTATTGTTTTTTCTTCATTATGTGCTGGAATTAATACAGAAACAGAAAAAACTTTGCTTGTTTTTGGCATCGTAAGTATTGTTTTTCTATTTCTTAAATAAACAAGCAAGTAAAAAAGTAGAAAATAAAGTGATATAAACATATACACTAGATAAATTATTGGTAAGAGTTTCATTTTGCCTTTTACTCTTTCTTTTTTAATTGAAAATAATTATAAAATTCTTCATTTAGACTTAGCTCTTTCGTATGTCCTAATTTTTTTGCTTTTAGCAGGCCGAGAACAATAAAATTTTTTATATGGTCATAAGCCTTGTTCCCCCTTATTTTAACAATAACACTCTGTTTGACAGGCTGTTTATAAGCTATAATTGCTAGAGTTTCTTGCTCTGCTCTTGAAAACTCTGCTGTTCCTGTTGCAAGTTTATTTATCATACTTGTATACTCTGACTTTACATCCATTTTCCATAAATTATCTTTTTTTGTAACCTGGAGAGCAAAACCATCATTATATTTTCCTTCTATTTTTTCGAGTAACTGGCGGAGTAATATTGGATTTATATCTGTTAAACTCACCAGTTCTTGTAGTGAAAGAAACCTACCAGAAATAAATAAAGCAGCCTCTACTTTTTTTAAATTCTCAACCTCTCTGATATTATCAATTTCCTCCGCAGATTTTGAAGAAATTGGGTTGATATTCTCAGTCTCGTTATTTACACTCTTTTCTTCCATAACCAGATTATGCAGGAGTATTTTAAAAGGTTATTGATACTACAAAACACTGTTTAGAAACAAAATAATTAATAAGGATCCAAGAAAACCAATTAAAGAACCAATAGCTATATCAATTAAATAGTGTTTTTTTAGATAATATCTTGAAAATAACACAAAAAAATACAATAAAAAAAACAAACCCGCAACATAAATAGAAGCATAGTAAAAACTAGCTAAACAAAAAATCAAAGTTATTTTTAGACTATGCGAGCTTGGAAAAGAAGATGCATCAATTTTCTCCAAGATATTTTTATAGCTTTCTTTTCTTGGCCTTTCCTTATAATAGAGAAGTCTTATCGGCACCATAATTATATATGAAAAAATCAAGCCAACAAAGAGCCAAATAAATAACTTAGTTTCACCCAGTAATAAAACGAAAATAGACAGAAATAAATAAAATGGCAGAGTGCCAAAAGCTGAAACAGCTTTTATAACCTCTTTAAATAATTTTCCAGGCATTTTATTCTTTTATTATTAATTAAATGTATTTATATATTATTGTTTTATTTTTACACTGAAAGACTCTTTCAAACTTATCTAAATCCTTTTTAATCTTTTTATTTTTTTCTTGACTCAAAGGCATATCAAAATCCGTAAAAAATACATATGCTGTTTTATTATAACTATTTTCCACAAGACTCTTTAATGAGCTGAGATTCCAGGGGTTTGGATAAAAATGTGTCTCTTTTTTTGCATAATAATAAATAGAAGGCGATTCGTCTGTTATAACGAGTATGTCTTCATTTATATTTTTAAGAAAAATATTGCCTTGTAAAAAACAAAGATTCGTGGATGTATAAGAGTTCTTATAAGTTGTATAAAAATGCAAGGAAAGTGATAGCAAACTTATAATTATCATAAAAATTAAAATAATTTTTCTATATTTTTGTGTTTTATCTAAGAAAAAACCAGAAATTAAAGCGATTACGGGAACAATTGCTAAAATAAATCTGTCTTCTTTGTGGGGCATACAGATGGCTATTCCAAGAAAGAGAGCAAACCAAATTAACAGCAAATAAATCTCTTTTTTAAGAAACTGTTTTTTGTATAAAATATATATTAACCCAAATACAAAAAAGAGACCTGTGGCTGAAAACATTTGCCACCAATGCTCAAAGAAAAAAGACCATGATTGTAACCCCCCCCAATAAGTAGATGCTCTTGCTCCGTGAATAAATGCTCCAACCGGATTACTGTATTCTATCGTTCCGTAAATAAACCATGGAATTAAAATTAAAAAGAAAGCAAGTATAGAATACCAAATATATTTTTCTTTTAAGAATCTTAAGGATTTATATTTTACTAAAAAATAAAAGAAAAAAACAGGCGTTATCCACAAAGCAGTATATCTTGCTAAGAGTGATAAACCTAAGAATATCCCAAAAAAAATCTTATGTTTCTTGTTCCCTTTTTCATAACCTTCCCAAAAACTCATAAAAGTTAAAAGAATAAAAAAAGTAAATAAGACCCCCGCTAAAATTTTTGCGCTGTAAATTATATGTAATGGAGTTAACAAGAAAAATATTGAAGAATATAAAGCAATTTTTTTATTAAATAATTTTTTCCCAAGAGTATAGAGTAATACTATGCTGAGAGAACCAATAAAAATCACAAGAAAGCTAATTAGAAAGTCTATATTAAATAAGTAGAATATTGATAGAATGTATGGTAACAACGGGGCCCTAAATCCCATCTTGGGCCAGGCATAAAAACTATTTCCCCCTGAAGGAATAAAATCACTCCAGCCATTATTTTTCACAGAATAATCAAATGGGTTTCCGCTTAAATCATATCCGAGATTTGCATAAACTGTTTCATCCCACCATTTAATAGGACAAGAAAAAACAAATAGCCCCCTTATAACAAACGCTATAATAAATATACTTAATAAAATCTTAGTCTCTTTTTTCGTCTTAGTCACCCTACAACCTCGCTTATTGTTTTAACTTGTATTTGAGTTTTATTTATACATTCTAATATACTTTTGAATTTTATTTTAGATAGATCATATGCTCTTTCTTCTTTTTCATTAATATGATGGAAGACTAAAATAAGCCACAACTTTTCTTTTTCAGCATGTTTTATCCAAGAGCAGATTTTTTCACTGCTGTCAGTTCTTTTAACCCATTTTACTCTTAAAAAATAAGCCCTAATTCTATTCAGCTTATTATAGCCCCAAAAAAAGGTTCTTGCTGAGCTATAATATTTTTTAGTTTTAGCAATAACTTCGCTGTTGTAGCGCCCATATGGAAAAGCAATAGAATGGATTTGAAGACCTTTACCTTCAAGTATTTGTTTTGACAAGAATAAATCATCATTAAGTTCTTCAGAAGATAATTTTATTAAGCTTTTATGTTCTAAGCTATGACTCCCAATTTCCCATCCAGCATCTTGCATTTCTCTTGCATTTTCAAAACTCATTAATTCTCTTGCATAAAATGAGTTTGTTAAATTAGCCATAATATAAAGAGTTCCATTCAGGCTGTATTTTTTCATTAAAGGGTAAGCTATAGTATATTGAGATAAATAACCATCATCAAAACCTAAAGATAATATGCCTTCTTCACTCTTTTGATTAATTTCTATAATATCTTTATTAAGATTTAAAGGAATTTTCTTAGTTACAAAGATAAATAATATTAAAATTAAACTAAGAATTATAAGCAAGACAATTATAATCTCTTTTTTCATTTGCATAATAATATATTATTGTTTAAAGATTTTTGTGTATACTGTTAAGTAAGCCTATAAAAACAATGTGTTGCAATTAAATAATTTAAATCTTATACCAAAAATTGAAAACCACCTAATTTATTATGTGGTTAGTAGATAAATATACTGTTTCCATTTTTTGAATATCCTAACAAAGAAAATCCTTGCGAAATTTGGATTTTCTGTGCCCCAAAAATCTAAAAGATTTTTGCGGAAATCTAACAAACCACATATTTTATAGTATGTGGTAAAATATAAAGATTTTTATGATTTTATTAAAAACCATAATTTTTTATTAATCCATTTAAGCAGACAGCAATAAGAACATCCTTCAACCGATTATTACTCTATATTAGTTATTTGTTATTTCAGGAATATTTTTAGTTTTTCAGAGATACTATATACTATTAAGTAAAGTCTTTAGTTTAACATTTTTGCAATTAAATAATTTAAATATTGTATAAAATTAATAAAATCAGGAAAAAAATAATCATATAATAAGCGAACACTGAGCTTATGAAGTAAACATGAATAAACAGCGAGCGAACATAGTGAGCGAATTGTATGGTTAGAAGTTTGACTCAGTATATACGTAAAATATATAAAGAAGTCATGCCATTAATAAAATACTAAAATGAGTTCTAACAAAGACTTAGAAGAAGGGAACATATTTGCTAAATTAGATGGTGGGTGGTATATTCCCAAATCTATTTGTTTGGGTTCATTATTAAAAGTTTTTTTAAAAAGACATTTAGAAATTCCTTTTATTGGATATCAGGGAGACATAGTTGAAAAAAAAGACCTAAACTGGCTAGAATACCCAACTGTTTTACAAGGAATGCTTATAGAAGATTTTGAGACATCTCATTCTAGTATTAGTTTAATGGTAAAAAAAGAAGATAGAATAGGAGATACTCTCAGAAAAAGAAGCCATACATTTAGATTAGAGATAGAACAAATAGAAAGAGGCTATGTTATTGATAGAAAAGAACATCGATATTTATTTGGTTCTTAGATAGCAAATCTTAAGATTGCGCCCATGCCACTTAGATTATAAAACTGCAGGCCTTCTGGTGTTTCCACACTCACTATTTCTATATTGGCTGAAATTTGCTCTGCCATTTTTGTCAGCTCTTTAATCAACTCTTTTTTTAGTTTTTTGCTTAATATAAGTGTCTCAGCTGCACCGTACTTTAAGGCTTTTTTAACTGCACTAAGACCATATGCTGCTTTTTCTGGTTCTCTTGCCAGGGTTTCAAAAAATTTCTCAAGCAATTTTTTTTCTTTTATTATTTCCTGCTCTGCAAGATCTTCTGCACTTGCCTCAACAAGTAACTTAAGACCATGCTCATCTGCGTAACCAATATCCTTCACAGCAATAATTTTTTCTTTTAATGCTGTAACAAGTTCACCTTGCTGCAAAAAATCCTCTTTTGTTGGAATAGGTCCCCCTATGAGAATGCCCTTTAATTTTTTTAAATTAAAGAATTCTTTTTTCATTGCTTCTGCCACTCTTCTATAAAATTCTTTTGCCATCCCCTCTGTTAGTCTGTGAAAACGAGCTGCACTTTGTCCCCCAGCTTTTATCTTCCCTGGCACTCCACTTGTCATTTTTCTTAGGGTTTTGATTTGTTTTCCTTCAAGTAAGCCGAGAGTTGCTTCTTTTCTCTCTATAACCATTAGCCCATAGACTTCATCAACTTCTAACATTTCTTCTAGTGGCTCAAGAACAAATTCTTGGTCGCATCTATACAGGCGGACATTTAAAGAAAGTGGTGGTTCTGTACTCCATAATTCTATCTGAGCTTGACCTTCTTTTTCGCTTATATTTCCGCAGAAAATTGCCAAGCCATTTTCAGGCAACTTGTCAATCAACTTCAAATACCGGGTTATTTTTTCTAGAGCATCTAAAACATTGTTTCTTGTTGTCCTGCTTTTAATATTGCTTGCAGTACTTTTTTCTTGCTCAATCTGTCTTGTTACAGTATTTATGTTAAAACCAGCTGGTATGTAAACACTAACAAGTTCTGTGTGTCTTCCTCTTATATCTTTAAGCATCTCAAGCAACTCTTCAAGTTCTGCTCTTCTCTCTTTTTCATGTTCTTTTTCATGGGGCATATTAGAATAAAGAGGGTTAATTTTATAAAGGCTTTGTTCTGTTTTTTATACTGGGAAGGCAGAGGTTAGATTCCTCCATGGACCATGTTTTTGAAATGAAACAAGAAGATTAAAATAAAAATGGATGAGATTATTAACTATTGCGAGGCTTTTCCACATTCCTTTTCCCAGTATCTATATTGTCTTCCAGAATGAGTCAAAAAATCTATTAGAATACCAGATTTTTCAAGTAAACTAGGTTTCTGGACAGGAATTTTTTGATATTAGTAATAAAGATAGCTTTCTATATGGGGTTTGTCTTTAGTTTTAAAAGAATAGCAAGATGAAACTAACAAAATTTGAAGCTAGAAAAATAACAAAACAATATGGTTTAGGAAGATTTAGAGATTTAAAAGAAATAAAGGGTGGTTGGGATAATTATGATTTTATGATTAAAATAGGAAAAGGAGAAAAAGATAGTTTTTTAAATGCATAATTTATTGATATGTTATCTTAGAATTTATGATTCTAACGATTAAATCCAAATTTGATAAAGATAGGGTAAATTCTTCTTGATTCAGATTGGATATTAAATAAATATGATAAATAATAGGAGGAAAAACAATGGGAAAATTTGATAATAGGAGAAATGATAGGTCAAGAAATAGTGGTTTTAATCGTGGTTTTAGGGATAATTTTGGACCAAGGAAAATGCATAAAGCTGTTTGTTCTGAATGTGGAAAAGAATGTGAAGTTCCATTTAAACCGAGCAAAGATGCAGAAGGTAAACCAAGACCGGTCTTTTGCAAAGAATGTTATGCTAAAAGAAAGTCAAAATTCTAGTTTGCAACAACAATTAACTTTATTTTTTATTTAAACTTTATCATAAAAACTGCTATCCTTTTTAGGAAGTAATTTGATAAATTAGTTTACACCGAGGGAACAGCAGTTCGATTCTGCTTAGGACCATTATTTTAAGATGGGAAATGAAATTAATAGGGATGAGTTATTAGGATTTATAGCTGAAGCTCATAGAAATACTTATGCTGCACCAAAAGAAATTAAATCAAAACATAAATGTGAAACACCAATTCTTGAAGGCCATAAAGATTATCATTATAAAAGAGGAGATTGGGAATATCACGATTCTTATGCAGGTAGCAGTTGGGCACCAGGCAGAGAAGTAGTATTTCATAATGGAGAACCAGTTTGGTGTATGGCATATCAAGGGCAACACAATGAAGATTATGATGATGACTTCTTTCAAAATGAGACATTTCCATTCTTAAAGAAAGCATTAAGAAATATGGATGATTCAATGCCATTTAGAGGACCAACAGAATTTGAAGATGGAGATTTCAAATACACTTTTCAATTAGATGGAGATTATAATTATTTTAAAGGTAGAGAAGCAATACATCACAAAGGAGTAGAGGTTTTTTTTCAAGATGTTATGGGAGAGTTAATTAAGTAAAATGAAAATAATCTTGGCTACAACTTCGCCTTATAGACAAGAAGCTTTTAAATCACTTAACTTAGATTTCGAAGCAGAAGGAAGTAATGTTGAAGAATACTTTGATGGAAGACCTGAAAATCCAGAAGACTTAGTAAAAGAACTATCAAGATTAAAAGCAGAAGCAGTTAAAGGGAAACATGATGAGGGGGTGGTAATCGGTTTTGATTCCGTTGGATGTTTTAATGAAGAAATATTAGAGAAACCAAAATCAAGGCAAGAAGCCTATGATAGACTAAAGGCATTATCTAATAATAATCATCAATTTTATACAGGCATTTTTATGATTGAATTAGGAAGTGGAAAAACAATTTCAAGAGCAGTAAAAACTGATGTTCATATGAGGAAATTAGAGGATAAAGAAATAAATAAATATCTTGATGAAGACCCTAACTTTCAAACTTATGCTTTAGGTTATGACCCATTAGGAAATTATAGTTCATCATTTGTTAAAAGAATTGAAGGAAGTTATAATAACCTAATAAGAGGAATACCATTAGAGGAAATTGTAGAGATGTTACACGAAATTGGATTCTCCTTATAATTGTTAATTATAGTAATACTTTTAAATTAAGTAATATCTTTATTTTTATGAAAATTGCAATTTGTGGAAGTATGACTTTCTCGCCAGAGATGGTTGAAGTAGGAAAAAGATTAAGAGAGTTAGGGCATGAAGCTACTTTACCAGATTTTACAGAACATTATGCAACTTTAGAGTCGAGAGATAATATGCATGTAGAATCAGCACGCAATAAAGTGGAACATGATTTAATTAGAGGTTATTTTGAGGTAATTAAACAACACGATGCGGTTTTAATTTATAATCATTCGAAAAATGGAGTTGAAAATTATGTTGGAGGAAATACTTTAATAGAGATGGCTTTTGCTCATGTTTTAGATAAAAGAATTTTTATGCATAATCCAATTCCAGATATGCAATATAGGGATGAGATGGAAGCTATGCAACCAGAAGTTTTAAATGGCGATTTAACTAGTATATTATAATCAATAAAGGGGTCCAAAAGCTCGTGTAACAAAACATATCATAAAACAACTATCTAAAAAAGTAACTTTTATGGTCAATTAGTTTACACCGAGTATTCCCAAGTTCGATTCTTCGATGGCCCATCATTTAAAATGTACCCAGGAGAATTTGAAACTCTATTTAGAAGATTGGCAAATCTTTTTACACTAGAGACTATCGCAGAAAACAAAGGCTTTAAGGGAAAGTCTGTTAAAAGAAATCCTTTAACCCCAATTTGGGATACTATGGATGGACTATATGATTGTGATTATATTGATATAGGTGATGAAAGAGGAGTTTCTTGTAGATTCTTTTTTGAGAAAACTGTAAGAATACTGTTTTATGTTTTATTAGTGGAATTTGAAGGAAGATTATTTAGAATTCATGAATGGAATGGAAAGAATATAGAAGAATTAAATGAGAAAAACATTAATGATTTAATAAGAGAATTAGTTGATTCAGATTTAGTAGAATTGCAAAAAGAATACCAAACTAGGAATGAATTTAAAGAAGACCTAAAGGCATTAAGCTCTTTTAGAAATGTAATTATGCATGTAAATAAAAAATTAGAGAAATCTGTAGATATTAATACATTAATTAAAAGGAAAAAGCAGATAATTAAGCTTTTATCTTCGCTTCAACAAATATTAGATAATGTGGACCATTAATATTAATAATAAATCAAATGGGTCCAAAACTAGTATAACAAAACATATATCTAAAAGTGCTATTTAAAATAAGAAGTAATTTGATATATTAGTTTACTAAGATTAACCATAAACTTTTTCTCTGGTATCTACATCAAATACAATCCATACGCCATCTTGTAACTCTAACAAAACCCTATATCCCCCAATTCTCAGTCTAAAACAACTTTTATAACCTTGTAATTTTTTTATATCGACTCTTTTTTCATTCTGTAAATCTTTTAATCTCGCATTAATTAGATTTCTTATATTAAAAGGTAATTTAAAATATTTCTTTTTTGCTTTTGAAGAGAATTCAATCTTTTTCATTCTCTGCTAAAATTTCTTCAAAAGAAATTGTTTCTCCTTTTTTAAACTCATCTAAAGCTTCTCTTCGTAAACTTTCGCTTTCATTAGACAAAGGAAGAAAAGGTTCTATAAAATGCCATATAACATCATCATAGGAATCTAGCAAAAGCTGTTCTTTAAGCTTTGTCATTGCAAGGTGAGTTTCTTCTTTTATTCTAAGTTGCATACTATTTGAATACATTTAGTATTTATATATCTTTCGGT
>CAZOGQ010000030.1:0-9441 GCA_964579545.1 Candidatus Woesearchaeota archaeon
TCAAGCGATGCGCCTGTATTTGCCATAAATATTGCAAGGACAAAAGAAACTCCAAGTGAAACTAAAAGGAAAGCGCCAAGAGCTTCTTTACCAAGCAAGAAGCCAAAGATGATTGGGAAAAATATAGATATTACTGCTGGTAATATCATTCCTCTTAGAGCGGATTTTGTTGTTAGTTTAACAATAGATTCATAATCTGCCTTTTTCATCTTGATTTGTCTTCTTATTATTGGAATTATGCTTTCACTTGTTTTTCTAACAGATAGGATTATAAGCGCAGAAAAAATGAATGGAATTAAAGTGCCGAGCAAAATTGAAATTACATTTTTTACTTTAAGTATATCGATAACAGATATATTTGCTATTAATGCATAACTTGTGATCAGGGCAAGTGCTGTTAAAGCAGCAGAACCAATTGCAAATCCTTTACTGATAGCTGCTGTTGTGTTTCCTGCTTCATCAAGTTTTTCAGTAACTTTTCTTTCTTTTTTCAACTTGCAAATCTCTGCGATACCTTCTGCATTATCTACTATTGGGCCAAAGATATCTGCTGCAAGTACAATACAGAACAAACTTAACATACCTATTGCACTTAATGCTATACCATAAACCCCTAATGAGGTATAACTAACAAAAATAGCTAAACAAATAATAAGCGTAGGGAAAAAAACAGAAAGCATGCCATTTACAATTCCTTGCAAAACATTTAGTGAAGCTCCTTGTCTAGAAACTTCTGCAATCTTTTTAGTTGGCTTCTTTTTTGAGGAAGTATAATAGTCTACACTTATTCCAGTAACTAAACCAACAACTAAACCAGAAAAAACAGGTAAAAATATCTCCTTACCAAAAAATAAAATACTTATTATAGAAATAGCAAGGAAGCCAAATATAAAATAATTCATTAGTGTTTTGTGTAATTTTTTTATTGGGATAAATAGGGTAAATAAGCTGACGAATATGCCAAGGGAAACTATTTTTATTGGTAGAAATATATCTTGGCCAAGAAAAAAAGCAATAATCATTGCAGCAATTATACTTTCTGTATAGCTCTCAAAAAGGTCAGAAGACATCCCAGCAACATCCCCGACATTGTCTCCTACAAGGTCTGCTATAACAGCTGGATTTTTTGGAGAATCTTCTGGGAGATTTTTTTCGTATTTCCCAACAAGGTCAGCTGAAATATCTGCTGCTTTTGTGAAAATTCCGCCACCAACACGCATAAAGAGCGCGATAAAAGATGCGCCAAGGGCAAACCCATAAAGAGTACTTATTTCTCCAGAAACAAACTTGTAAACTAAAATTATGCCAGCGATAGAAAGAATAGCTGAAAATATAGCCACAAAAAGACTAGGACGAAAAGCTTTTTTAAAAGCACTCTTTAAACTTGCAGAAGATTTAACAACTCTTGCATTACTTTTTGTTGTTATTGCCATGCCAATATAACTTACACCAAGAGAAAAGATACTACCAAGTAAAAAAGCATATGCAAGTAATCTATTTAAGAAAAATAGCAAAATGAAAATTAAAATTATAAATATAAAGATAACTTTATACTCTTGCCATAAAAATGTCTTAGAGCCGTGTCTTATTTTCCTTGAAATATCATCTATACTATATGCCATTTTCTTTCCTCTTTTATTGTATGGTAAGGAAAAAAGGATTTAAAAATGTTTTTTATATCAGAAATTGGAAACAATTTCTGATTATCCTAACAAAGAAAATCCCCACAAAATTCGGATTTTTTATGTCCCAAAAATCTATGATTTTTGCGGAAACCCAAAACAAACCATATACTTTAGTATGTGGTAAAACACAAGGTTTTTATGATCACAATAATCTTTATAAAACATAAAAATATAATCTAAATTAACCATTAAATTATTAATTTTGAAATGTATTTAACTAGACCAGAATATATAACAGAAGAACTGGGGTTTCGGCAGCACTTTAGAAATATTGAACTCTTCAGAGCAAGAAGCTCATTAGACTTAACAATAGAACAAGCTGCTGAACAAATTGGTATCAGTCCTGCTGCTTATAGACATTATGAAACCATGGAAACTTATCCTGATAGTGAAATGCAACAAAAAATCTGCGATTTTTATAGACAACAAGGTATTTTCTTATTTGAAAGTGATGTTTTTAAATATATGTTAATTACACCAAAAACTAGAGAAAGGTATATAGAAGAAGGAAAAATTCCCCGGAATATAGTTCTTCTATCTTCAGTTGATACAAAACAATTGCCTGCTGAAGATGGTATTGAGGCAATTCTCCGTGAGATTACTCTAAAAGATTTAAATTCTAATCTTCAAAAGATTTTAAGTAGACTATCTGCTAGGGAGAAGAAAGTTATTGTTTTGAGATTTGGTCTAGATGGTGAAGGAACAAGGACATTAAATCAGGCAGGAGAAATCTTGTCTGTAACAAGAGAAAGGATAAGGCAAATTGAGAATAAAGCTCTAAGAAAATTAAGACAACCCTTCAATAAAAAAATTTTAGTACCATTTGCACAAGAATTGTTGGGAGGTGGTTATGCATAATGCAGGTAGAATTTAAGAAATATTTAAGAAGTTTTATAAACCCATTAATTTTATCTCATATATAAAAATGGTGTCGAGACTTAACATTCTTATTGGCGGGCAAGCAGGACAAGGTATAAATGAGCTTGCCGCAAGTATCGGCAGAATTTTAACTAGACTTGGTTATTATGTATTTGATTATCGGGATTATCAATCAAGGATTTCAGGAGGACATAATTTCAATATTCTCTGTATAGGTGAAAAACCTGTTGGCTCATTTGACAATGAAATTGATATTCTTGTTGCACTTGATGAAGCTACTTTGGAGATACACAATAATGAATTAAAAAAATCTACTATAATTATATCTGAAAGTAAAGGAATTAAAGTTAATTCTGCTGGGATTATTGAGAAAAATAAGCTTGACAAAAAAGTTACAAATGTGATTTATGCCTCTGTTCTTTTGCAAATACTTGGGGTAGATAAAAAGCTGTTGGTTGATGAGCTAAATGAAATTTTCAAAGGCAAATCTCTCCTTCCACAAGATTTAAAAGCAGTTGAATTTGGTTATAAGCTGAATGTAAAAAATAAGTTTAGCTTAAAGGGTGTTGGCAAGCAAAAATACTTACTGAGTGGAAGTAGTGGTATTGTCTCTGGAGCAGTTGATTCTGGTCTTGACTTGTATTTTGCATATCCTATGACTCCTGCCACACCAGTTTTACATGAACTTGCTTTGATATACGGAGAAGATGTTAAGGTTGTGCAACCTGAAAATGAGATTGCTGTTGTAAATATGGCTCTTGGCGCATCATTTACCGGGAGAGTTGTAATGGCCGGAACTTCTGGGGGTGGCTTTGATTTAATGACAGAAGCAATAAGCATGCAAGGAATATCTGAAATTCCTCTTGTTATTTATCTGGCTCAGAGACAGGGACCTGGAACAGGAGTTCCAACTTATACAAGCCAGGCTGATTTAAATATTGCAGTATATGCAGGTCATGGAGATTTTCCCCGTGTTGTTGTTGCACCTGGAGATGCTGAAGAAGCAATGCAGCTAACAAATCAAGCATTTTATTTTTCACAAAAATATCGCGTTTTATCTATTATACTAAGTGATAAACATCTTGCAGAAAGTAAATATGCATTTGATAAAATGCTTAAGATAAATAAAATACAAAAACAACAAGGTTGTGAGAACAATAAAAATTATGAAATAACAAAAGACGGTCTGAGTAAAATGTGCATTCCTGGTCAGGGTATTGCAAAAGCTTCTGCATATGAACATGATGAATATGGTTTTACAATTGAAGATGCTGAAAAAACAAAACAAATGCAAGATAAACGGAAGAGAAAATGGCAGACAATGAAACAAGAAGTATTGCAACAAGAAACAACAAAATTGTATGGGAATAAAAATGCAGAAAATCTGTTGATTGGTTGGGGCTCAACAAAAGGTTCTATACTTGATTTTGTAAATCAAAATAAAAACTTCAAGTTTATGCAGGTACTTTATCTTGAACCATTCCCTGTAGAATCTGTGAAAAAGGAAATTAATAAAACAACAAAGGTTTTTGTTATCGAAAATAATGCAACAGGTCAGCTTGCTGACCTTATTGCAAGAAATACTGGTATTATCATTTCAGATAAAAATCGTATACTGAAATATGATTCAAGAGCTTTTACTCCTCAAGAAATAAATAAAATGTTAAAAGGAAAATAAAAAAATGGAGTTAAAAACAAAACAAGAAATAACTTGGTGTGCAGGATGTACAAACTTCCTGTTATTTGAAGCTGTAAAAAAAGCGCTAGAAGAAAGTAAAATAAAACAGGAAGATATTGCAATTTCAACAGGAATTGGATGCCATGGCAAAATATTTGATTATTTGAATGTTAGTGGTGTCTATGGGCTACATGGAAGAACAATTCCAACTGCAGTAGGGATAAAACTTGCGAATCCCAAACTTAAAGTTCTTGCTTTTGCAGGAGATGGTGATACATACGCAGAAGGCATGGGCCATTTTGTTCATATATGTAGAAATAATCCGGATATAACGCTGATTGTACATAATAATCAGGTTTTTGCATTAACAACAGGACAAAATACACCAACATCTGAACAAACACTTAAAAGCAAGTCAATACCTCGGGGAATCTTACAAGAACCAATAAACCCAATCAAACTTGCTCTAGCTTCAGGAGCAGGTTTTGTTGCAAGACTTTATACAGCAGATCTGGAGTATAACAAAGAAATAATAAAACAAGCAATAGAGCATAAAGGCCTATCATTCATTGATTTCCTCCAGCCATGTATAAAACTCCATAATAATTCTGAGTTTTTGAAATCTCGAATATACAAACTAGACAAAACAAATCACAATATAGCAAGCAGAGAAGATGCGATGGAAAGGGCAGATGAATGGAATTATAATCTAGATGAAAAAGCCAAGATTCCTCTTGGCATATTTTTCAAAGAAGAGAAAAAAACTTATGGAGAGAATTGGATATAAATAATTAATTTAAAATTTCTGGGACAATACGAACATCACCTGTTACAGAGTCTTCTACATTATATAGTCTTAATCTTATTGTTTTTTGTTCTAAACCAGGTTTTTATCCTCTATTTTTTGTACTTGTTGTAGTTTGTAGTGCAAGGGGTTGATAATAAGAAGATACTTCGTCACGTCACTTCATCACATCCACCAGTTTGGTCTAATAACATTCTAACTTTCATTATCTGTTTTAGGTTTAATATATTTTTATTTCTGAAATAGATTTTATAAATATTCATATTACAGAGAATAACTACTTAGATTTTACCCCTATTTTATACATTACAAATCTTCCCAACGATAAAATTATACTTAACTATAGTAAAAGACATTAGTTTTTATCCATTTTATGTCTTTTCCTGTCTAGTAAAGGAGCTATTTTGGTGAATTACTTGCGTCCTTCACTATAATAAAATTAGTAATAGTAGTGTATAATTAGTACACTACAAATTTCTTTTATAATGTTTTTTCCGATAATAAGAAATGTAGTGAGAAAATTCAAGGAAAACTTAGATAATTAACCACCAAATTTATCAATTACTTCACTAAAAAAATCAAAAACAGCATCTTTTGCAAATAATATAAAGATAGTTATTCCTATTAGTATTGCAAGTATTATAAACAATATGATAAGGCCTGATTTCTTTTTTGGTTTTTCTTGTATTGGCTGTCTAAGCTTAGGTGGTTGTATTGGTAATTGTTGTTTTGGTTGTTGCGTTGGTTTTGGCTGTGGTGCTTGCGGGGGTTCTGGCATTTGCGGCCTTGGCTCTACAGTTTGTGGTTTTTGAATTTGAAGAGCTGAAACAGGAGTTGGAGGTCGTTGATATGCTGGTGGCTGTTTAGGTTCTGGTTTTTGCTCAGGTCTTGGAGTAATTTGTGGCTTTGTTTCTGGTGCAGATTGTCCTGGTTTTGGCATTTTTTCTGAAGCAAGTTCTGGTATTCCTTCTGGCATTTTTGTTTTTATTTCCTGCGCTGGAGTTTGAGGCCTAAAAGCTCCTGAAGCATATCTAACAGCTTCTTCAACTTCTTCAGCTTTATAGCCTGAGTTAACTAAACTTTTTTTTGCTTCTTGCATAGAAAAGCCTCTTTCAATTGCATTTCTTAATGCTGAAACAATATCTTCTCTCATTTTACCTCTTTTTATTCACTTAGTATTTTAGGTATTTTTTATTTTTAAATGTTTATGTCAGAAATGCATATGCGAAAACCACATCCTTTAGGATGTGGATGAAACATTTCTGAGCATCCTAAAATTCCAAACAAACCACACCTTTCAAGGTGTGGTAACAAACAGGAATTTTTTGATGTTTATTTTTAAGCTATTTTCATGCTTTGTGAATTCTGCATTACATGACATTCTTTGCCGAACTTATAACCAAGCTCTGCAGCAAGTTCAGCCAGGGCACTTTGTTTTTTTAAATCTCCATGAGCAGGGAAAATATGTTCTGGTTGGACCATATTTATGAAGTCTCGTAAATCTTCTCTTCCTGCATGGCCTGAAACATGGACATTGTTAAATATTCTTACTCCTTCTTGCTTTAATCTTTTTTCAAGCCGTTGCTTATTGACCAGATTAACTTCAGTTGGTATTGTTTTAGATGAGAAAATCACATGGTCACTTGGCTGAAACTGAAAGGGCAGTTCATTTCTTGACATTCTTTCAAGAACACTACCTGGCTCTCCTTGATGACCAGTACATACTAATACGTAATCTTTTCTGTTTTTATTAATTTTTTTTAGTATAGAGATTACTTGTTTTTTGTAACTAGCCATAGTTATATCTTTAATAAAGGGGCAGAGTTTTACATCTCTTGCAGCTCCTGTGTACTTGTTTAAGCTCCTTCCCACAAATACAACTTTCCTGTTTAATTTTTTGCCGAAATCAACAATGCTTTTAAGTCTTGCAATATGGGAAGAAAAAGTGGTTACAATAATCCCATTATTCTTATTATCTGTTGTTAGAAGAACATCTTCAAGCAATCCACGGGCTATTTTCTCGCTTGCGGTTTTTCTCTCATCATCTGCGTACAAAGACTCAACAATCAGTGCTTTAACACCTTCTTTTGCTAGTTTTTTTATTGCCTCATAATTTGGTTTCTTGCCAACCACAGGTGTATTGTCCAGTTTGAAATCATTTGCATATAAAATAACACCCTTATTTGTATGGACAGCTATCAATGATGCTTGTAGGATTGAGTGCGTTATATTTATGAAATCAACTTTATATTTTTTCTTCCCCTGTATCATTATAGAAGAGTTTGGATGAACTGTTTTTATTTTGTTAGGCAAATTTATTTCTTCGTCTTGAAGAATTTTCCGTAGAATAGATGTTGTGAATGGTGTTCCTGCAACCAAAGCTTTGTATTTCGGAGCAATATATGGAACAGCTCCCAGATGATCTAAATGTCCATGGCTGACTAGTATCGCTCTTACTTTATTTCTTGATTTTCCAAGAACTAAGTCATTTGGAATAGCGCCTATCCCTCTGAGTCTAGATTCAGTATAGTTTCTTTCTCTTTCTTCAAGTTCAACTATTGGTGGAAGAAATAAACCAGAATCAAAAACAATAATGTCTTCATCCAGTTCAATAGCTGTCATGTTTTTTCCCACCTCATTGTATCCCCCGATTGTATGAACTGTAATCATAAAATAAGAAGAAAGATATGGTTTAAATATGTTTGCAGAAAGGTTTTTTAATCTTGTATTATTATTTTTATTATAGCAAAAAGAAGTGAAAAACAAAAAAAGGCAAAAAATGGCGGGAATAAAAATCCAACATAATAAGAAATTACTTTACATTATTTTGTTTTTGTTTATTATCTTGATTTTGTTAGTAATATCTCTAAGAAATCAAACAAGAAAGAATATGGAATGCATTTTAGATTCAGACTGCATTAGACAGCAGACAACTTGTTGTCCTTGTAATTCCGGAGGAGGCGAAGTTTGCCTTAATAAAAAAGACGCTGATTATTATGCAAAAAGATTAAAATCATGTCCTGAAGATTTAAATTGTATAGCTTTGTATAATTGTAAAGTAGAAAAATGTGTTTGTATAAATAATAAATGTCAGGCTGTGGAAGTTTCAGAATGAAAAAATTAGTTTTCCTTGTTTTGTTAATGTTTTTAGTATTGTTTATTCCAACAACTCTTTCTTCTAAAAAGTTTAGTGAAGATAAAGTAAAAGTTTTTGTTAAACTAAAAGATGAGAGAAGAGCTGATTTTCTTGGACTTGGCAAAATTAAACTTAATGAAGAAGAAAAACAAGAAATTAAGCAAAAGGTTATAGGTGAAATTAATAAAGATAATTTGAGGCAGGATTTTGGAGATAGTTTTTCAGCTGAAATTTCTAGAAAGGATTTAAAAATTTTGAAAAAAGATATTAGAGTAAAATCTGTTATTGAGATGAATAGTATTCATGCATTTTTACAAGATTCTGCTGGAATTGTTAATGCTACTTCTGTATGGTCAAATCAAGTTAATGGCATAAATTTAAGTGGCGCAGGCGAGACAGTTTGTATAATCGATACTGGCATAAACTTTTCGCATCCAGATTTACAAGGGAAAAATCTCACTTGTAACATCGACTGCTTGAACAAAACCTGCGTTGAAAACTGCTCAATAAGTGATGACCACGGACATGGAACCCATGTTGCAGGCATTGTTGCTGCAAACGGCACTATAAAAGGAATTGCTCCTGGCGCAAGACTTATTGGTCTTAAAGTTTTAGATAGCGGAGGAAGCGGTTCTCCTGACGACTTAAAAAAAGCAATTGACTGGTGTATTAATAATGCCCTTATTTATAATATTTCAGCAATATCACTTAGTCTTGGTTGTAATGCAACAAAAGATGGTTATGTGTCATATTGTGATGGTTTAGATGACGGCTGCGTCTGTGCTGGACTTACTGAGTCTATAAATAATGCTACTTTAAGAAACATTACCATAGTAGCGTCAACAGGAAATGATGGAAATTTCTCTGCAATTGCATCTCCTGCTTGTATACAAAATGCAACTGCTGTCGGAGCTTCTAATAAAGATGGCAGTATTAGAAGCAGTTCTAATAGAAATAGTTTAACAGATTTTCTTGCTCCTGGCTCAGATATCAATTCAACAAGCATATCTGGAGGTTATGAACTGAGAGGCGGAACAAGCATGGCTGCTCCACATATTGCAGCAGCATTTATCTTGCTGAGACAATTTAAAAAACTTGAAAAAAATCAGATTCTGCTGCCGAATGAAATTCAAAATGCTCTTAATTCTACTGGTAAGACAATTAATGATGCTTCTTCTGGTCTTGACTTTATGAGAATAGATATTTATTCTGCTATTTTATCTCTTGATCAGTCTCTGCCAAATGTAAGTTTAATACA
>CAZOGQ010000031.1:0-8961 GCA_964579545.1 Candidatus Woesearchaeota archaeon
CAATCTGGAAGGGTTTATAGAAATGAACTCTGGATTTATTGATTATTTTCTTTATTGGTTCTAACTCACTAATATCAAGGTCAAAGCCACTTAAAAAGACTCTGTCTGGGAGCTTTGCCTTTGCCATGTTATTATCTAATAATGAATATTTAAAAAGGTTTTGAAATTAGAAAATCTTAAATATTGCCTTTTTCCTTAGCATCTTTCATGTTTTCCACAATTGCCTTCAACATTTTATCGCTCCAAACTTTCTTGCCACAAGACTCGCAGAAGTCGATAACACTTTCCAGTGGAATTTCACATCCACAATAAATGCATTTTTTCATTTGGCCTCTTTTTGTTTTCCTCTTTTTCTGTTTTTATTTTTGTTGTTATTTTATGCAGAAAAGGGTTTTTAAATTTTACTCATATCTCAATGCATCAACTGGCTTCAACTTACTTGCCTGCATAGCAGGCAAGACTCCTGAAATGCTCCCGACAACAAAGCTGAATAATAAAACAGACAAAATTGTAGCTGGGTCAAAAGTTATTTTTAATAATCCAATGCCATAAATATTAACAACAACATATTCCACAGCTTTACTCATTCCCATTCCTAAAGCAAGTCCAATAAAGCCACCCATTAAACCAATCATGCCTGATTCAATTAAAAAAATCAATAAGATATCAGAATTTCTCGCGCCTACTGCTTTCATTGTGCCAATTTCTTTTGTTCTTTCAAGAACAGATGTATACATTGTATTCATAATTCCTATGCCCCCTACTATTAAAGAGATAGAAGCGATTCCAATAAATATTGCTTGGACAACATCTAAAATACTTGTAAATGTTTCAAGTAACTGGCTAAAGGTTTGAACTGTAAAAGTCTCTTGTCCTTCTCCCTCATTTCTTTCTTTTCTTAATTTTCTTTTTATATCTTCTGCTACATTTTCTGGATTATATCCTTTTTTTGTCTTAACCAAGATTACACCTTCATCATCTACGATATTTAACAAATCCTTCATAACATCTTTCTGAATCCAAACAGAAGCATCGTCGTAAGGATTTCCCTGTTTTTTAATAACTCCAATTATCTCAAATTTTTTTCCTTCTATCTCTAAACTATTTCTTACCCTTGCTCTTTTTTCCCATAAATCTCCAAAAGCATGATTATAGCCTACAACTGCCTTAAACCTATCACTATCTCTTAATTGCCTTCCTTCTATTATTTCTAAAGCATCTATATCTCCAAAGATATCTATATATTCTTCATTTAATCCACTGACCATAACAACTTCTACTTCATCTCTAAACTTTATAGGAGTAGTTCTAACTAAAGCTCCTGCAGCATCTTCTACCCCCCTTATATTTTTAATTGTCTCTACATTCTTTTTTGTTAAGATTAACTTAGGGTTTGTGGCAGAACCAGGCGGCCCAAGAGTTTTCCCTTGCACCATTATTTTATCTCCGCCTACTTGTTCAAACTGCTCATTAATATAATTTTCTAAACCTTGGCCTAAAGTTATAAAAACCACTATGGCAGCAACACCAATAAATATTCCAATTATAGTAAGCCAGCTTCTAAGCTTTCTTCTTTTAAGGCTTCTAATACTCAAAGAGAAATAGTCTTTTATCATCTGCCCACCTTAGGCAGTAGCTTCTTGCCTAGCCTTTTTAGCTTTTCTTGCTTTCTTAATTTTTCTATAAGTAATATAAATTATTATAATAAAAATAATAAAGCCCACATATGTGCCAGCCCTACTTTGTTTAATTAAACCGAGCTGAATTGCTTCTTTAATACTGTAAGTTTTTAGTTGTAAATTGTAACTCTCTGTATACTGTTTGTTTGTTACGTCTCTGTATTTTAATCTTACTGGCAGATTCATAAGACCAGGAGCATTTTCTTTAAAATGAATTTTGAATTCAGCTGTATCAAAATCATCACTTACAATCTTACCAATATACACGTTTTTTGGGCCTAATATAGAATATCTTATCCCATCTACAACATCTATCTCCAAAAATTCAACATCGCTTAGTCCTTTATTAACTATCTTCACAATCAGCTCATTTTGCTTTCCTTTCAATAACGTACCGTCTTCTACTTGAACATCAATTTCAGGAACAGCATTTATTGTCAAGCTAATCAATCCGCTTCTTTGTTTAATATCCTCATCAAGTTTATATTTAATTTCAATTGGAATCTTATAGATTCCAGATTTAGCATCACTCAATGCAATAACTTTAAATTCAAAATCTTCTTCATCATCTTCTTCTATTTCATCTAATGTTACTTCATTTGAAGAATCATGGGGGGCAAGAGGCACTTCATCTAAAACTAGCTGGAGAGAAACATCTTCTATGTCTTTGTTTTCATCATTTTTGAGAGTTATAATTATCCTCGCTGTTTCTCCTGGTTTAATCTGTGACGGAGATGTCTGTACATTATTTATAATAAGAGCAGATGTTAAGCTTGTTAAACTTACTAAACTGACTAATATTATTACCAGTATTAAGATTGTTGTTAGTTTTTTCATTTTACCCACCATATTTATGCATATTTTCATCAAGCCAGTTGGCTGTGTATTTTTCCATTTCAGCTATTCTTCCTCTAATCTGTTCTGGTATCTGGAACTCTGGTCCAACAATTTCTCTAACCAACCCAACCAAACCATGACCTTTGATTATAGCAAAAGGAAGATTTTTTGTGAATCTTTAATTTCCTCCTCTGTCATTTCTTTTATCTTTCTTGGAAATTTCTCTGAAGGAAGATCATGAATTCCAGCACTTCTATCATACAATTGTCTGATTAAAGGCAAAGCATCTTTGCCCATTGCAAGAATTTCTTTGTAAGCATTACAATTTCTGACTACTGATAAATCAGAGTTAAATATGGCATCTGGCTTGCTACAATGATTTATCCACCTTTCTACAGCCAGATTAAATTTTTTTTCTAATGCAGTTTTCATTTTGGTATAATCAAGCCCCCAATATAATTTAATTCAAATAGGTGTTTACTTTCCTCTGCTATAAAGATTCTCTCTGCACCTTTGAAAAAATCAAGTGAGCTAGCATGAATTATCTCGTTGTAATAAACAAATTCCTTACCACCAAAATAGATGGGGCCTCTAAAAGGAAGTTTTATAGGAACTTCCATCAATGCTTCTTTTAAAAAACCAAAAACCTTTTCAGCTAGTTCTTTATCTCCATGATATTTTGGTAACATACCCCCACAATAAAGCATTCTCCAAGTCCATTCTTTTTTAGATCCTTGCCATCTAACTTCTTCTTTGCCAGAAATTCTGTAGTATCCAAGATAACTATCAACATAAAAATAATTTCCTCTTTGAAATGTCTGTTGTTTCGAGCCATCTGACATAATCCTTTCTTCACCATCTCCAGCATACCCCTGTTTCTTAGCTTCAACTAAAAATCCTGCAAGCTCTTCTAAATTAATTTCCAAGTTTCCAATCTCCGCGATTCTTTTATCATTCATCTTACAACATCCTCAGAATACGTTGAGGTACACTATCACCTCTTAATTCTCTTGTTTTTGATGTTTTTAAGTATTTCTATTCTTTTTTATATCTTCCGTCCTCTACTTTTACAATTTTGCCATCTTTAAGATGATATATTTTATGAGCATGTTTAGCCAATTCAAGATCATGTGTGACCATTATAATTGTCTTACCCTCCTTTTTGTTAAGTTGCAGGAAGAGATTTACTATTTCTTCACCCATTCTGCTATCTAAATTGCCAGTTGGCTCATCTGCAAGAATAACTTCGGGGTCATTTGCTAGTGCACGAGCAATAGCAACTCTCTGGCGCTCTCCGCCTGACAGTTCACCAGGGTAATGGCTCAGCCTATGACCAAGACCCATTTTTTTCAAGAGCTCAGTTGCCCTTCCTTCTCTTTGTTCTCTCTCAACATTTTGAAACACCATTGGAAGTGTCACATTTTCTAAAGCTGTTATTGTAGGTATAAGATTAAAAGTTTGAAAAATAAATCCAATTTTCTTGCCTCTTATCTGAGCTAAATCAGATTCTTCTAAATGCTCTATGTCAATCTCATTAAGATAAATATCTCCTCTAGTAGCAAGATCAAGAGCACCTACAAGATTCATCATTGTTGATTTTCCACTTCCGCTTGGACCAACAATTGCAATAAAATCACCTTTTTTTATATCAAGATTTATATGGCTCGCTGCTTCTATCTTTGAGTCCCCCATCTGATAAAACTTGCAAACATCTTTAAGCTGGATTATATTGTCTTGTTTTGCCATTTTATGTTAGAAATCACTTCTTATTTTTTTAGAGAAGTTTGATTTATAAGTTTTTGTATTGGGTCTTTTTCTTCCTGTTCCTAATTTTCTCATTACATAATTTACTGGATTTTTAATTTGGCTGCAGATATCATCTGGCGTGCATACACCAACTCCTTTGTAAAACTCTTTGTCGCAGTTTGGGGGCATCATTGTTTTTTGCCTTGCTTGCCAAGAAAGCTGGCTTTTTATATAACCTTCCCTAAGCAAAGGCTTATTTTTTTTATTCCATTCTTCTACTTTTTCTTCAATTTCTTGCTGGCTGAGACCAAGAGACTTAAAAAAATTCATTAAAATAAATAAGGCACGTTTTTTCCCATCTTTCATACCTTTAAGAATTAGCTTAACGCAAGGAGGAAATAATTCTGAGGTTAGATTTTTAATAACAACCTGTTCATATTGTTTTCTTTGTTTTTCAGATTTTTTTTCTTTTTGTACTTGTTTATACCAGTCTAATGCCTGTAAGAGAAGTTCTTTTGCCTCATTTTTCTTTGCTTGCGGCATAAAATCCCGGACAGAAATTTTAAAAGGGTGAGCATCACTTGGCTTAAAGTCTTGTATCTTGCTCTTGTCAATAACACAAGAAACAAGACTTGTCTTCTCATGTAATGAATAAGGCATTCTAAATAGATGGCGTGAAGAAACAAGAATTATATCTGGCACAACCTCCTTACTTGCTTGAAAATCCTTCACATAAGATCTCTTCTCAGTCATTGCTGTAATCCTCTTAATAAGTTCAGTCTCAATCATCTGTTTCAAATACAATAAGATAATTCTGGCCCACTCTGGAAACATCTTTCTTGTTTCAATTTCATTCACCAATTGAGGAAAAGCTTGCCAAGGAATAATAATGTGGAAACCCTTATTCCCAGAGAACTTTACTTTTGTATTTTCTAGGTTATGAAACTTCAGTGCTTCAATAAGTAGTTCGGTTGTTATTTTACTGTAGTCAAGATATTTACTATCTATATCGATAATTAAGTCCCAACCAACCCTCAAATCAGAAAGTTCTTCACTTGCTAAGCCTGTACTTATCTGTAGTACATCTTCCCAAAGCTCTTCTGAGCAATGAAATGATGTGGCTCCTTTTCTAACTAGCTGAGGGATATCTGACTCGTAATTAAAATAATCAGGTCTTTTGCCAAAACCTTCAAAATAGCGGGCTATACATTCCCTATTTTTGCTGAACTCAAACATAACTTTCTGAATATCCTTTCTTGAATAGTAAGACAAAGCAATTTGTCTTATTCTCTCTTCTTTTACACTTTTTTTCTTTTTCTGTTCTTTTTCTCCTTGTTTTCTTTCTTGCATTTTATATCTAATTTATCAAGAGTATAGATTTAAATAGTTTTATAAACCCACTATTTCAACACAACAAAGCTTAAAAATTCAATGTTTTTGTTATTAGAATGTTACTTAAACTTGATCAGCCAAAAATACTTTCAGATGTAATTTCAATAATATCTGAATTTGTTACAGAAATAAGGTTAAGAATAGACAGTAAAGGGTTAGGAATTATAGCAATAGACCCTGCAAATGTTGCTCTTGTTTCTTTTAAACTGCCTGCAGGCAATTTTTCACAATTTGAAGTGCAAGAAGAGATAGTTGGTCTAAATCTTGACAGCTTAAAAGCTGTTTTAAGAAGATGCAGCCCAGGCAGTAGTTTAGTTATGCAAACACAAGACAATCTGCTTAAAATAGAAATTCAGGATAAAATAAAAAGAAATTTTCTGCTTTCTATTATTGAAATTGAAGGAGAAGAAAAAGCAATGCCAAATCTCGAATTTGTTAGTAAAGTGGAGCTTAATTCTGGTGATTTCGTTGATGTAGTAGAAGATTGTAGTATAGTAGCTGATTCTTGTAGTTTTATATTAAAGAATGGAAAATTCATAATTGAAGCTAAAGGCCTTAATTCAGCAAGAGCAGAATTTTCAAGTGATGAAGCTAAAATCTCTGGCACAGATGCGAAGTCAAAATACAGCCTTGAATATCTCCAGAAATTTTCCAAAGCATCAAAATTCTCAGATAAAGCACAGATACAGTTTGCAAATGATTATCCCTTAAGACTAGACTTTAAAACGCAACATGCAGAACCTATTGAACTTTCTTTTATACTTGCACCAAGAGTTGAAACAGAAGATTGAAATATGGATGTTATCTTTCGAGTCTTCTAAGCCTCTCTATTATCTCAGGAACTAATGGTTCTTTATCTATTTCTTCAAGTGGCCGGCAAATATATCTTAAAACAGAGAGTGTATGCGCTCCTTTTGCATAGATATCAAATTGAACTTCTGCAGTAGGGAAATCTGCTTTTGCTACCTTAACTTTATCAAAAGCAAACTTGTGAATTTTTTTCTTTATTGGTGAATAATCTTTTTGGCCAACTTCTCTTTTTTTGAAAAACAAACATTAACTCCTCCGCATCCCTTCTCTCCTACCATTTCAAAAAAATAACCTCTTAAAGAGTATTTAAACTTAAAGTTGTTTTTTAAAATCCTCTAATATAATCTTCCATACCCATTTCTGTCATAGTTATATATTATTCTTTTTATTAATAAACATTTCGCCTCTGAATAATATATTTTAAAAAATAAAACCGCAACTTTTAAATACTTCCTTTGAGAATACATAATAATATTATAATTTAAAATAATAAGTAATATCCTATGTAAAATGATATTAAAAGTTAAATTAAATTTATTATGAGATTTCATAAAAAAAGAGGACAATATGGACGGAAATAAAATAATTGAATTTATAAAAAAACAAAAAATAATAACCTCTAGTGAATTAGCTTCTTTTCTTAAAGTCTCTTGGAATACAGCTGATAAATATCTTCTTGAGCTTGCTTTAGAAAGCAAAATTGTGAGAATAAAGAAAAAAGGAGTTAATTTATGGATGTTAAAATGATGAAAATAAAAGATAAAACAAGAAATAGAAAAAAGCTTAATAAAAAAGCACAAGTAACTATATATATCATAATTGCAATCATATTTATTGCAGTAATTGTTTTCTTGGTTAGCTTAAGAAAAAAACCAATAATTGAAAAACATATAGAATCAGATCCTTCCTTTTATATTGAAAAATGTGTTAAGGACAGCGTGTTAGAAGCAATTGATATTATGTTACCTCAAGGAGGCTATGTAAATCCAACAAATTATAAGCTTTACGAGGGAAATAAAGCAGCTTATCTTTGCTATAATAAAAATTATTATCAAACTTGCATAAATCAGGTTCCTCTTTATATCCAACACTTAGAAAAAGAAATAGAAGATGACATCCGGCCGAAAACAGATATTTGCTTTTATTCACTTAAGCAAGATTTTGGAAAAAGAAATTATGATGTTGCTGTTGGAGATTCAATGAATATTGAAGTAGAACTTGCTCCAAAAGTTGTAAAAGTAAAAATAGCGCGAGATTTGACCCTCAACAAAGGAGGAGAAACAAGAGAATTTAAAGAATTTAAAACAAAATTTTCAAGTCCTTTATATGATCTTGCAAATATTGCAAGAGAGATAGTAAATCAAGAAGCAAAATATTGTAATTTTGAATATATTGGCTATTCAATGTTATATCCAAAATTTAAGATTGATAAAAAAGCTGTTGGCTCTGCCTCAGATTCAAGTAAAATTTATATTATAGAAGATAAAGCAACAGGCAAAAAGCTGTACTTTGCAATTAGAAGTTGTGCTATTCCGCCTGGATTTTAAAATGAAACAAGAAAAAGAATGAATAAAGAAAAGAGAAAAAAAAGAGTAATAAAAACAATATTCCAAATTGCAAATTTGATCTTGTCTATATTTGCAATTGCATTTATTATTGCAAATTTAACTGAAAGTATTGAACCTGTTACAGCTGCAAGTGGAGAGATGCCTGTTTTACAAGAACCTAAAATAATTACTAGGGATGTTATGGTTTGTCCGCAGACAGGGTTAGGGCGGGCAGTTCCTGATGTAGCAGATTTAAATAACGATGGAAAAAAAGACCTTATTGTAGGCTCAACAAAAGGCGGGAAAATTCTTTTTTTTAAAAACACAGGAACAGATGCGGAACCGATTTTTACAGAGTCAGAAAATGTTAAAGTTAGAAGAGAAGTTAAAAATTTTTATGGGCAAACAGAGGAGGAAATAGTTAATTTAATTGCTGGCATCTCATGTGTGAACACTGCATATCCATTTGTTGTTGACTGGAATAATGATGGAAAAAAAGATTTAGTAATAGGGGTAGAAAGTGGTTATGTTCTCTTGTATACTAATATTGGAACAGATTCCTCCCCCCTGTTTGAATCAGTTGGTATGTTAAACAGGCTTACTGTTGGAGGAGAAGATATTAAAGTAAATAGAGAAGCTACACCCTGTGTAACTGACTGGAATAATGATGGAAAAAAAGACTTGTTAGTTGGGAATGCAGAAGGAACAGTTTATTTGTTTTTAGATACTGGAACAGATTCAAGTCCTGTATTAAGCTCTGGTTCTCTCTTACAAGCTGGCGGAGAGATACTTAAAGCAGAACAAGCTGCTCCAATGATGGCGTATCCTGGCGGCTATGGTGGTGGCAGGTCAAGTCCGAGGCATGTAGACTGGGACAGAGACGGAGTCAAAGACCTTTTAGTAGGCAGCGGCTCAGGCAAAATCTTTTTTTATAAGAACATTGGAACAAA
>CAZOGQ010000032.1:0-8785 GCA_964579545.1 Candidatus Woesearchaeota archaeon
AAAACAAAGCAAGAAGTGCGAGTGTTGCTCCGAGAGTTATAAATAAAGCAGGTAACAGTCCGTAAGTTCTTAAAATAACTCCAGCCATTATTATTGGAAAGACAACATCTCCCCCTCCTAGAATCGCAACATTTATTTTAATTCTTTTACCTTTTCCTTTTTTCTCCTTGCCCTTTGCTTTTTCTTGTTGTTTTAATTTTTTAATTTTTTCGCGAGTTTTTTTTGTTAGGTAAGGAATAAAAAAACCAGAGAATATTTTTAGCTTGTTCATTTGGAATTTTGCCATTTTTTGCATGAAGCCAGATATCCAAACAGCATAAATATCATATGCAGATATAGCAATAAATAAAATAACAACACTCCATATTCGTAAGATTGGAACAAAAACAGCTGCAATGCCTGGATAAATCATTAATTCTGTAAGATTGTGTATATAAATATTATTTCTGAAAACTTTGAAAAAAGCAAGAGGAATAGCTACTAGCAGAGCGATAATAGAAGCTGTTGTAAAATTAAGAGGGTAAATCAATGCAGAATTGAAAGTTATTGAAAGTGCAATTATAACAACAACAAAAAACCAGATCCTCAAGAATAATACAGCTTTAATCTTACTTAATACAAGTATCAGAGCAACAGCAATAGCCATTGCAATTATAATGCTGACAAGAGAAACTTCTGGCTTAACTTCTGGTGGTTCCATGCCATAGGGCAAAGTTACATTAATTTGTTGACCATCTTTTGTTATCTGCCTTGGAGTATAAGAATGAACTACTGCAAGACCAATTAATTGTGTTATTAAAAATACAATCATTAACAATATAGTTATACTTGTTTTGTGCTTCATTCTCTTTTCCTCTCTTCTGGAATTTAAAGAGAAATGGAGCTTTTAAAGGTATTTGTTATTATGCTTTTAACATATTTTCTAATACTGCTTTTTCCTGTTCTAATACTTCAATTACTCCTGTATCTTTAGAATCCATAAGTCCTGCCAATACTTTCATAAGATCTGCTCTTACTAAAGCTCTTTGATGTTCAGGATTACTTAATATTATTTCTGCATGTTTTCTTATTGTTGCATTATCCCAATAATGTTTTCCTTTGCCTTCACCATATTTTTTTAATTTTTCTTCCTTTTTGTCTAAAGAATAACAAATCATATCTTCTATTCTCTCTTCTGTTTTTCTAGGAAGTACAATATAATGGTATCTTCTTTCTTTTGATTTTAATTCTTTTTCAACATATCCTTTTGGTATTGTTGCAGTCTGTGTTTCTTGTTCTGTTTGCATTTTATTTTATCTTATCAGAACTCTTTTTCCCTTTAAAAATCAAAAGATTTAGGGTTTTTAAAGATTGTTATGTTTTTTTGTTACTTTTCTGTATTAAATATTTTAGCTTTCATAACATGTAAGATAAACTCTGGCAAAGAGCCTCTTGATTTTTTTATTCCAGATATTTTATTATCTTCTATTGCTGATTTTACTCCATCTATGCTTTCTGATTCTGTTAAATAAATTGTATAAGATACACCAAGATTCCAGCTATGTGCATCTGAATTTGTAATTAAAGGCAATTCTAGCTCTTGTGCTAATTTTTCAACTTTTTTATTTGACAATGAAAATGGAAAAGGCAAGCCAGAATTATATTCAAGTGCAGAAATAATTTTTTTTCCAGAATACTGTTTTTCTGCAAATTCTCTAACTAACTTTTCTCCTATTCCTCCTAAAACAAGAGCATGATCAGGAATTACTAATCCACCAGCATCAATTATTTGTTTAGCAGTATCTTCTGCTTTTCTAAAAGGTTTTATATGTTCATAGGCTCTTACACATAATAAATGTCCTTGAGAAGTTTGAATTTCTTGAGTTAAAGTTATATATCTTATTGTTTGATCAGATTTTCTATAAATTTTAATATTAAAACCATTATTACTAATTTCAAAACCATACTGCTTTGTGTCTTTTGCAGTAGGAAGCAAAAATCTATGAAAAAAACCTTGCTGTCCATTTACAATTTGTTCTGCCTCTCCTGCAACAAAATTTGTATAAGCAACAACTTCCAGAGGAGAATCAAAAACATGTCTTGCAAATTCTTCTAATGTTCTTGGGCTTTCTCTTGAATTTTCTTTATACTTTTGCCAAGGACCATGAAAATGTAAATCTGCTTTTATTTCTCGTGTTTCTTTATACATTTTAATTTTCTCAGAATAAGGTTCTGAGGCACTATCACCTCTAATTTTTATAGAATTAAAGGTTTTTAAAACTTACCTCAACTAACCTTTTTTTGTTAAGTGAATTATAGTTAGGCTATAAACTCTTAAGCCAATTATTGCTAGGAGAATAATAAGACTGGACTTTTTGTACCATTTTATCTACCACTCCAATGAATAAATTTTTTTTCTATTAGCATTAATCCTTTATTTATTAAGTAGCCTATAGATCCAGTTATGATAATTAAAGCATATAATTCTGGGACACGGTATATTATTTGGGCTTGTATGATTCTATAACCTAAACCAGTCGTTGTTCCTACAAACATTTCTAAAACAACTACAATTATTAAAGCTATAGAGAGAGCAACTCTTAAACCAGCGAACACGTGTGGGAAAGACTCTGGAAAAATTATTTTAGTAAATAGTTTAAAATTACTAGCTTTCATTGTTTTTGCCATTATTAATCTTAATTTTTTTGTATTCCTGACCCCATATACTGTATTAACTATTATAACTAAAGAACAAGCAAATACAACAATCACAATCTTAACATAATCGCCAATACCAAAGAATAATAAAAATAAAGGAAATAGAGCAGTAGCTGGTAAACTTCTAAAGAAGTCTATTAAAAATTCTACAGAAACATAAATCTTTTCATAATATCCTATCAAAAGACCAATTGGTACTCCAATAACAATTGCTATTAAAAAACCAATAAATAGTCTAAATAAAGTAGCTGCAATATCTGGGACTACATCACCCGAGGTAATAAGATTTAATAATTTAGAAAAAACAGATCCGGGAGGTGCTAAAAATAAAGGATTAACAAAATTAAAAAAAGTTATAATAAACCAGACCAATAATAATATGGATAGTGGTAGAATTATAAGAAAAATTTTTCTCATTTTTTAATTACCCCTCAAATATTTTTATTACTTTATTTCTGATTTCAAAGAATTTTTTTGAAGTCAAAATTGCTAAATTTCTAGGTCTTGGTAAGTTCACTTTTATTATTTTTTTAATTTTAGCCGGTCTTTCTGAAAGTATTACAATTTTATCTGCCAAGAAAACAGCCTCATCAATTTCATGAGATACAAATATTGTTGTTTTTTTAGTTTCTCTCCACAATTTTAGTAATTTTAGCTCCATTTCCTTTCTAATACTATAATCCAAAGAAGAAAAAGGTTCATCTAAAATCAAAATGTCTGGATCATATACTAATGCCCTTGCTATTGAGATTAACTGTTTCATGCCACCAGAAAGTTGATAAGGAAACTTATCTTTAAACTCTAATAAATTTAGTTTTTTCATAAAATTAGTCACTATCTTTTTTCTCTCGGTTCTTCTGACCCCCCCTAACTCTAAACTAAATTCTATATTTTTAGAATTTGTTCTCCATGGTAAAAGACTATTTGTATAATCTTGAAAAATAAAACCTACTTTATTACAATTTGTTAAAATTTTACCAGATGTTGGCTTTATTATTTTAGCAAGAATATAAAGTAAGGTGGTTTTACCACAGCCATTAGGTCCAACTATTGCTGTAAATTCCCCTTCTTGGATAGTTAAACTTATATTTTTTAATACTTCTAATCCCTTATTTTTGTCATAAAATACTTTCGATAAATTAATGATATTAATCATTTTATAGGAGATTTATTTTAACAACATATTATCTATATCTATTTTCTTTGTAAGTATCTCTTTTTCATATAAAATATCTCTAAATTCTTTTAAAGACTCTTTGTCTATTTCATAGATCTTCCATGTTCCACTTGTAAAAGTTTTTAATGCAATTTTTTCAGGAATAGATGTATAATTTGGAAGGGTCTTTCGAGCTTCAAGGCTATTTTTTCTTGTAAAATCAATTGCTTTATAGATAGCCTTTTTAATTTTATGTGATTCTTCTGGATTTTTTTCTAAAAATTTAGCAGAAAAAACAAATGCTCCTCCAGGATTTAGGTCTTGAACATATGTTTCTATTGGACCCCTTACTAATACTCTCGCAATATTATTCTCTAGGGCTATAGTTGCTGTTGGTTCTAAAGCTACGAGCGCATCTATTTGGCCAGTGGCTAGAGATTCTAATTGTAAAGGTGGCGCTATTGGTATTAGAGATACTTCTTTTATTCCATTTTTCTCTAAAATTATATTAGTGAGTATCTGAATTGTGGGACTTGGGAATACCCCTATCTTTTTACCTTTTAATTCAGAAATTTTCTTTATATCAGAGTCTTTCTTAACTAAAATAAAATCGCCATATTGGTCATTATTCAAGGAGTTAATTGTTATAACATATACTTTAAACTGACCTGGAGAATTTTCTTCAATTAAAAATAACTCTGGCAAACCAATAGCGGCGGTTGCGTCTATCTTTCCACTTATAAGAGCAACAATCACTTCTCCTGTCGTAGAGAATTTGATAGCCTTTACATTTAAACCTTCATCTTTAAAATAACCTTTATCTAATGCAACATAAAAAGGTAAAGAATGTGTAATAGGTAAATAACCTATTTTAATTGTATCTTTTTCTTCTATTGCTTTACCAGTAAATGTAGTTTTATTTATTAAGAGGATAATCAATATAATGGCTATTATCACAATTATAATTAATAAGCAAAAAATTAATCTCCGCTTGGTCTGATTCTGCAAGTTCATTTTTTATATTCTTTAATTATATCTATATTTAATTTTACAATTGTGCCAGGCTTGAGATTATTTTCAAGAATTTTTGGTATAACTATAATTGCCTGGCTACCATGTTTAGCGATTTTCTTTGTGATTATGAATTGTTTTATTTCCATTTGTAATAACTCTTTAGTCATAAAAACAATACTAAAGTATATAAACTTTTGTTGTTATATCATAAAACAACAATAGAAAGGTTTAAAAAACCAAAATTTTTAATTTAATTATGGAGGAAGTCTTAAGAGGAATTGGATTAACTAACCATGAAGTAACAGTTTATTTAACTTTACTTAAACTAGGTTCTGTATTAGCAAGTAAGATATCTAATGAAACGAAAATAAATAGAAGCTTAGTTTACACCATATTAAATAATCTTATAGAAAAAGGTTTAGTAAACTATTCTATTAGGGAAAATAGAAAATATTTCAAAGCAGTAGAACCAGATAAAATTTTAGATATTCTAAAAGAAAAAGAAATAAAGATAAGAGAACAAGGAAAAAAAATTAAAGAAATCCTTCCAAGATTAAAGCATTTACAATCTCCCATAAATGAACAAAATGTCGAGATATACAAAGGGAAGGGTGGTCTAAAAACTATTTTCGAAGATGTTTTAAGAACAAAAAAAGATTATATAACATATGGTTCTGGGGGAATAATTGAGAAAGTATTAGAATTTTATTTTCCACATTTCATCAAAAAAAGGGCAAAATTGGGTTTGAAAGTTAAATTAATTCTTAATGAGAGTATGCGAGGAAAAGAATTTATGAAATTTCCATTAACTGAATTAAGATATTTACCAGATGAGCATCATTCGCTTTGTGATACAATAATTTACGGAGATAAGGTTGTTATTTTATTTTTGTTAGGGGGGCCAATGGCAGTATTAATAGAAAGTAATGATCTTGCTAAAGGATATAGAAATCATTTTAATCTTTTGTGGAAAATTGCTAAGAAGTAAGGTTACTCGCCCCATTTATCTCAGCCTAATTGTCTCCAGGTTCCTTGGGACATTTGTTTCTATTCTATTCAGCTTGTAGATACTGGAAGCTAGATCAAGAGACTTTGATACTTCACCATGATTTATAATTATCCGTTTTGGCTTTGGCTGAATTCTATTTACAAATGCAAGTAGCTGATTTCTGCCACTATGGGCGGTTAGGCCATTAATTGTATAAACCTCAAGATTAATTTTAACATCTTCTTCTTTTCCTTCATTTACCATCTTGATTTCTTTAATGCCTTCTTGCACTTGTCTTCCTAAACTGCCAACACCTTGGTAGCAGACGAAGATTATGCTGTTTTTTTTATTGCCTGCTAGTTCTCTAAGATATTCCACAGATGCCCCCCCTACTAACATTCCAGATGTTGCAAGTACGACACACGGACCGCCCTCAACAACCTTTTTTCTTTCTTGACTTGAGCCGACCCTATTGAATATTTCAGATGAAAAAGGATTTTTGTCTTGAAATATCATCGATTTAATATTACTACTTAAAAAATCAGGATACGCAGTGTGTATTGCGTTAATGTCCCATATCATACCGTCTATATAAATAGGTATTTTAGGTAACTGACCTGACTTAATCGCGTCTTCTATAATCAACATTGTTTCTTGCGCTCTTCCTAGTCCTAACTCTGGTATAAGTACTTTACCTTTTCTTTGAATTGTTTTTTTTATTGTTTCAATTAACATAGATTCAGACTCTCTTCTTGGCGGTAACACATCTTCTTTTGAGCCATATGTTGATTCTATTATCATTGTTTCCATCCTTGAAAAATTTGTCATTACAGCATCAAGAAGTCTCGTCCTGCCAAATTTCATATCTCCTGTATACAATAAGTTATGTAGACCATTGCCAATATTAAGATGAATCATTGCACTTCCGAGAGCATGGCCTGCATTATAAAATGTTAATCTAATATCAGGAGTTATATCAGTAACTTCATTATAGTCTAAACAGATAGTATGTTTTACCATCTCTTTAATATCTATTGAACTAAACAGGGGTTGTGCAGCTTTTTTATATGCTACTCCAATGAAATCAAGTGCTAGTAGTGAGGCAATATCTCTTGTTGGAGTAGTCATATAACATGGACCGCGATAACCCATTTTATAAAGATAAGGGATAAGGCCAAAGTGGTCAAGATGGGCGTGAGTTACAATTATAGCATCTATTTCATTTATATCAAATTCAGAGACATCAAAATAAGGAAATCTTTCGTTGCCACTTGCTGCAACATTTATTCCACAATCAAGCAGTATTTTTGAATTCGGTGTATGAAGTAGCAGACAGCTTCTGCCAACTTGTCTAGCTCCGCCAAGAAAAGTAAGACGAACCCATTCTTCTATTTTTTCTGGACTCCAAGACTTATATATTTTCTTCCCAATTGAGTTTAAAAATCTTCTTCTATAATTATTGTTTACATACAAAACTGCTCTGATATTATCTGTTATCTTACTCGGAATTGAGGGGCTTCTTTGTATTTGCGGAATCCAGAAAATCTTGTTCTTAATTTCCTGAAGCACACACCCCCGCTTTCCAATAACCATCCCTGGTTTCTTAGCTTCTATGACAACAATGCTTCTCTGAATATCGAAAATAATGTTAGTAATTTCTGCTTCCTTTGGTACTATACTTTTGATTTCTTTTTCAGCTTCTTCTTGAGCAATAAGAATATCTTTATCTGCTCTTAGTTCTACTCTCTTTTTTATTTTATCAACAACTTCTTTAATTTGTCTTTCCCCTTTAATAAGGAAATCCTTGTCATTTGTATACAAAACTATATTAGCGCCTTCAAAGCTAGCATCTTTTATTACCTTCGGTAAATCACTTAATATACTTTTTAGAATATCCACCATTTTTCATTGTTATTTTGTTTTTATTAGAATATCATAAAAATCTTTGTGTTTTACCATACACTAAAGTATGTGGTTTATTAGATTTTTAGGATATTCAAAAACTTCAAAATTCTTTGAATTTTGACAGCTCTCAAAAATTTTTAATTTTGAAATTTTTGAAGTTGAAAACAGTACATTTAGTTACTAACCACATAATAAATTAAGTGGTTTTCAATTTTTGATATAATTAAATTAGTTTTATCAGTTTATTTTTAGATTAGTCTGATTTTTTTATTTTGTTTTTAAAACATGTTTGATTTCTTCACTAATAACATGTTTTATTCCCTGCTTTGTTATTGTAAAAATATCTATGCCGAAGCCAGAGCCAGTATCTCTTTGTGTTGATGCTTTTAAACATTCGATTGCTAGTTGAATGCCTTCATCTATTTTTATATCTTTTTTATAGCCACGCTCCAATAAACCAAGCATAAAGGGCATTCCACTTCCAAAATTTGCATCATAATCTTCTACTTTGTATATTCCTCCTGCAGGCTCTATTGTATAAAGCTCAAAACTTCCATCTTCATTGTAACCAGCTATAAGACTCCCAACAATATTAATTATTGTAGAAAACTGCCTTATATTTCTATAAGAAAGTATAGAAATAAAATGAGCTGATTCTTTAATAGTTGGCCTCTGCTTGCTTCTTAATTCTTTAAGTTTTAATTCAGCTGCAGCAATTTTTGAAAGCATTTGAGCATCTGCAGCATTTCCTGTATATGCCCCGAGGAGGTAATCATTTATTTTTTCTGCTTTTCTCATATTTTTATTCATAACAATGGTTCCTGCTGTAACTTGTCTGTCTGCAGCCATAACTATCCCATCTTTACAAACTATGCCGACTATACTTGTTCCTGTTTTCAAAACAGATTTTTTTAATTCTTCGTCCATTTTTACAGAATAATCATCACCTCTAAATTACTAGAATACTTTTTCCAGGAAAAAAGTATTTATAAAGGTTTCGTTCTCGGATTTTTAGTAATTTAGCA